>JAYYHP010000315.1:0-3113 GCA_036148335.1 Pseudomonadota bacterium | reverse complement strand
TTTTGCCTCGCAAAATCGATGAGACCTGAGAGAACACCACAGTCGCTGGGCGATGCTGTGTTGTTTTCTCATTGTTACTCATCGCCCCGGATCATCCATTATGCAAGACATTCTGATCTTCAGCGATTCTCCTTTCGTGTCATCGACGCTGGCCGTCGCGCTGGCTGAAATCGGCGATAAAACCCAACTTCTGTCACTGCTATTGGTTGCCCGTTTCCGCAATCGTGGCGCCATCATTGCCGGAATTTTACTGGCCACCCTGTTAAATCACGGCGTTTCTGCCTGGCTCGGCGAATGGCTGGGGCAATCGCTGTCGCAATGGTGGAAAAATGACACCCTGGATATCATCTTAGCCGCCTCATTTTTACTGATGGCCGTCTGGATTTTAATTCCCGATAAAGAGGATGATGGCGACTCACGCTTTCAGCAGTACGGTGCATTTATAGCAACCACCGTGCTGTTTTTTCTGGCCGAAGTCGGCGATAAAACTCAGGTCGCTACCGTGTTGCTGGCCGCCGAATATCAGAGTCTGTTGTGGGTCACACTCGGCACGACATTAGGCATGTTGATCGCCAATGTCCCTATCGTGATCTGGGGACAGGCCCTGATGCAACGACTGCCTCTGGCGCTGGCGCGTAAAGCAACCGCGGCGGTCTTTGTGGTATTGGCGGTACTCGCGCTTCTCTCGTAGCACGTATTGGATGGCGCTTATTAGATAGCGCGTATTGAATGACGTTTTTTGCTCGCTGATATTTTCTTCTCCTGACGAGCAATTTATTTCGTTATACCGGCAAGCAGACGGCCGGTATAACGCGCGCCGGACTTATTACGAACTGGCACTCATGTCTCTTACTTCCAATGCCCCCGTCTCTGAACTGAATGACTTCCTCTCCACGGAACTCAGCCTACTCAACCATGAGCAACAGGCCCCTCGGATTCATCCTTGTCAGGCACACCTGAGCACCATCACCGAGTCGCTTGCGGAGCGCGGCTATGTCGTCATTGATCAGGCGCTACCGACATCGCTCGCGCGCGCCCTGCAACAACGGGTATTGGCATTAAAAGCAAACGATGCCCTGGCCGAAGCGGGTATTGGTCGTGGCGATGACCACCAGCAAGTTCGTGCGGTACGTCAGGATAAAATTCATTGGTTGGACCGCCAGCATGCGGCGGAACAAGGCTGGGCAAGCGCCATGGAAAAGCTGCGCTTAATGCTTAACCGGGAGTTGATGATGGGCCTGTTTTCCTACGAGAGCCATTTTGCACACTATGCCCCGGGGCAGGCCTACCAGACCCACCGCGATGCCTTCCGCGGGCAACAGAATCGTCTTGTCAGTACGGTGCTGTACCTCAACGAGGACTGGTCAGCCACGGACGGCGGTGAGCTGGTGCTCTACAACGATGACGGCCAACGGCTGGAGCGAGTCCTGCCCGTCTTCAATCGACTGGTGGTATTTTTATCGGAAGAGTTTCCGCACGAAGTCCGCCCCAGTCAGCGTGACCGTCATAGCATCGCTGGCTGGTTTCGTGTCAACGGCAGTCGAACTCATCGGGTAGATCCACCGCGCTGAGCGCTTATGGGCTCTACCGGGTTTTGCTGTGCTCTGTCATCGTCACCATTGTCGTGACCACACGAATGGCCGATCTGACGACCGCAGCGCCTTACGTATCGCGTGATTTCACACACGGCAGGGGATCTGAGTATCCTCTCCCACCGGCCAGCGCAACCTGCCACTTCAGCCGACTTCCTCTGGAAGACTGGCGGAGTGGACAGCCTGATCTATTCTGAGAGGTAATACACCTTACCTCCACCGGAGTAGTACATGAATTGGTCGGATCTCAGCCTTACCCACAAACTGCGCGTGCCTCTGCTGCTCGTGGGCGGACTTCTGATCGCCTTAACGGCACTGCAGATTACCTCCCTTCACAAGGCCACCAACGCCTCCAACCAGATTGAAGGGGTCTACACGCCTGCATTAGACAAAGCGCTGAATGCCGACCGCGACTTATATCAAGCACGCATCGCCGAGCGAACGCTGGCCTACGGCAAGCAAGACGCCGGCTTAATTGAATCTCACAGTGAAAATCTTGATCAGGTTGATGAACGTCTGAGCGCGGTGCAGAACATGGCAGTGGGTGCAGAAACCCGCCAACTAGCGGGGGAGTTTCTCGCGGCTTTCCGCCAATGGCGCCCAAAATCTGAGGCTCTGGTGAGTGGCGTCACACGCGGTACGCTGAGTGTTCCGGCCGCCATCGAGCTATCCAACGGGCGTTTAGACACCGAGTTTGATGCCATGCGCGATCTCCTCGATCAGGTCGGCGAAACCTTGTCACAGTCCGCCGCGACCCTGCATGCCGATAACAAAGCGGAAAGCGCCAGTGCGTTGCGTAACCTGCTGGTTTTGACTGGTCTGACCGCGGCCATTCTGATTGCCGTCATCGCCTTTTTGCCACCCGTCATTCTCGGCCCGATTAAGCGCATCACCAACGCGCTGGATTTTCTGGCCCGTGGTGAAGGTGACCTGACGCGTCGTTTACCGGTGGATGGTCGTGATGAGATCGGTAGGATGGCCTCAAGCTTCAATGCCTTCCTGACCGGCATGCAACAGTTAGTGAGTGACATTCAGACCGTCACCCAGGACGTTATCCAAACCTCCGATCAACTGATGCGCGGTGCGGATAAGAGTCAGCAAAATACCCAGCAATTTGTCTCCGAACTGGAACGCGTGACCCACGCCAACCGCGAAATGGAACAAGCGATTGATGAAATCAGCCGCTCGACCACCGAAGTCGCTGAAGACGCGAAAAACGCCGATGGCCGCGTCAGTGATATTGCCGCTCAGTTCCGCCAGGCCGTGGGCGACATCGCCGCCCTGTCCAGCAGTGTCAGTGACTCCGCTCAGGTAATTCGTGAGCTGGAACAGGAGACCACTGGCATTGTGTCACTGCTTGAAGTCATTCAGGGCATTGCCGAGCAAACCAACCTGCTGGCACTGAATGCCGCCATCGAGGCAGCGCGTGCCGGTGAACAGGGCCGCGGTTTTGCGGTAGTGGCGGATGAGGTGAGAACCCTGGCGGGCAAAACCCAACAAGCCACGGAAGACATCAATAAC
>JAYYHP010000314.1:0-14388 GCA_036148335.1 Pseudomonadota bacterium | reverse complement strand
GGTAGCAGTGCTCACACATTACCGTGCTGGAGCTTTTCAGTGTTTCCAGGCTGACGTCGGTGTCGGCATGGCATTGATCACAGTTCACGGGAATGAGTACCCGTTCTGACAAGATGGTACTGATGTCGCTGTTGTTGTCCGCTGTGACACGTATTGCTTGAGTCATGGTTCGCCCTTTTATGATTCTCGTTTTCTGAACGTACTTTCAGGTTAGCAGCTGCTCCGTGGCATCCGGTGTCCTCCGTGAGGTTTATGGTGAACAATTGTAAAGTTACATCAGTTCATCATCACAGCATCAACGGCAAGAGAGTACGTTTTCTCAAGTCACATAATGAGTGTAGTCCGTTTGTTATAACTCGCCACACGATGTTACGAAAAAGTCAGGTTTTTTTAGAAAGTCTGACGGCGACTTCCTCTGCCAGCGCCAGAGAACTGGTCAATCCGGGGCTCTCAATCCCTAATAAGTGCAATATTTCACCATGAGCGCCAATTTTCTCCCGTTTTAGCTGAAAATCCTGCGTCGGATCTCCGGCACCAGAGAGTTTTGGCCGAATTCCGGCGTAGGCAGGTTGCAGTGCATTGGGGTCCAGCGCAGGAAAGTACCGTTGGATGGCGTCAATAAAGCGTGCTTTGGACGAAGGCGGAATGCGATAGTCCTGTGTCTGCTGGCTCAGAAACTCGGTGTCCGGGCCAAAGCGCACCTGACCACCGAGGTCGAGGGTGGCGTGAATCCCCAGTCCCGCCAGACCGGGTTCTGGCATGGGATAGACCAGATGCTGAAACGGCGTTTTACCTTGATAGCTGTAATAGTGGCCACGGCAGTAGTGTAAGCGCGGTAGTGGCAGGGTTGAGTTCAGTCGGTTAGCAACGTCATGACTGCTTAATCCAGCGGCATTGACGACGCATCGTGTTGTCAGCTCAAACGGCCCATCGCTGGTCTTCAGTGTCAGGGCAATGCCTTGATCGCAAGGACTGCCGGCACTCAATTCGGTATTACGCATCAGCAAAGCGCCTGACTGCTCGGCATCGCGCGCCAGTTGCTGCATGTACTCATGGCTATCGATGATGCCGGTTTCCGGAGAAAACAACGCCGCTTGAGCGCGAATACCGGGGGCTTGTTGGGCGACGCCGGTCTCATCCAAACGCCTCAGCGGAATGCCGAGTGCCGTTCCTTTCTTATATAAGGTGTCCAGTGCTGGGTTGTCGGCGCTGGGAGATACGATGAGCTTGCCGATTCGGCGGTGTGGAATATCGTGCTGGGTGCAGTAGTCGTACAATAATTCGCGGCCGCGAATGCAGAGACGTTCTTTTAATGAACCTGAGGGGTAATACAGGCCGGCGTGAATGACTTCACTGTTGCGACTGCTGGTTTCGCTGCCCCAGAGTGGGTGTCGCTCAACCAGTAATACTGAATATTGGTCAGCCAGTGCACGGGCACAGGCCAGACCAATGACACCGCCGCCAATGATGGTGAGATCAAAGTCGACGGCCATGAATCAGAAAATCAGATCCGATGCGCACTCGTGATGCATCGGGTTGGCGCGACAACGAAGCTTCTTCATCAGCTTCATCATCTGGCTGTCGTAAACACCGTTGCTCGCCAGTTCTTCCCGGATACTGGCCAGCATATCGAGATACTCGAGTTCCTGCTCATCTGGCAGGTCAATCCAGTACTGCTCTGGGATACCGTTTTCTGCCGTCATGATGTGCTCCATGCCAGCGTCAAAGTTCTCGGCAAAGTACTCACGGCTGGATTGGCCGAAGCCTTCAGGTAAGCGGTCGCGGTAGGTCAGCAGCTGGAAGTTCATTTGCGCAAACGAGAAGCGGTAGATGCCTCCGGCTTCGCCCAGGCCTTTGTACATTTCAAAGGGCTCGTAGGCGACGGCAGGTGCATAGGCAATGTCGACATCGCCGTTGTTAAACCGTGGCGCAAAGGTGGCGACGGTGGCAGGCACCATAGTCGCCCCGATGTGTTCGACGACTTTGCGTGAGGCCATGTCGTAATCAAGCGTGGCGACTTTACGACCGGCCGCCGCTTCCACGGAGTCGATGGCACGGTCGCGGACAAATACATACACCGAGCCACCCGGGATCACGCCAGCAACTTCATAGCGGCCATCGATCATGTATTTGGCTGCCTGTGGACGAGCGAGGATGTTAACCAGCTCGCGTACCTGCTGGTAACTGGTCAGACCACCGACGGCCTCGAGGCTGCCAGTAAAGACGTTAAACGGACGAATACGGGTACCGGTAACGAGCGCGCCGTCACACACGCCAGCCTGAAAGTCCGCCAGCGCGACGGCTTCGTTGGTGTAGGCCAGCAACTCGGCTTCAGCGCCCCAGGCGAGTGCCTGAGTACGGAAATCCTGCATGCGGGTGAAGATAGGGCCGTTGGCACCTACCGGGTCAAAAATACAGAAGCTTTTCTTTGGCAGTTCCTTGCCTTCAGCGGCAAAAGCAACGCTGAACATCATCAGCGCCAGAGCGATGAAACGCATGATCGTTATCCCCAATGTTATTTTTATCTGGCCGCCAATGATACTAATAATCATGTGACAAAAAAAAGCACAGATGCGGTGAGTGTTAATCATCATCCAAGCATTTTCAGTACCGCGGTCGCCCTCAGTGTCACCATTGTTTCATTGGCTGCATGGTCGCGGGGGGAACAATATGAAAGTGAGCAGAGCCTTTATTGCTTTCGGTCACCATCTGCTCAAGGGCGTGTCGTAGAATTGAGTCTCTTGTCACCATGACTCGGTTGCAGGAGCTGCCCCTCGTCCTACTGTATAAACTGATAAAAGTATTACTCAGCCACTTTCTGATTACCGATAACTTTTTTATATCTTAAGACGCCTTGCGCCGTGACAATTCTTGACGGCGTATCCTGCCTGCTTTTCCGTCAGCTGGCACAATCCTTGAGTGACCAGAGATAGAGAATCTGGCTTACCAATGAGCCGAACACACGCAGGAGCACGCTATGGCGCGTCAGCCTCAGGGGTTTGCAGTAAAAACAGCATCGACACGACCAGTGTCTTTCTCGGAGATTCGCGAGAATTGCACTCACAGTGGACACGCAGTCAGTGTATTTCGTCATCCTGGCGCTAAAACAGGGCAACAGGATGAGCTGGAGATCGAGCACCTGAACGATATGGTGCAGGATCTGTTGCCGATTGCGGTGCATGCCATAGAGCGTCAGCCCGAACTGAGCCCATTGCCGCTGTACTTGGTGTACGTCGATCCCCATCAGAGCCTTGGCGCCTGTGCTGCTGAACTCACGGCCTTTTTAGAGAGTCATCAATCGGAACCTATGGTGTGGATGCCCGTGTCAGGCAATACCAGTCTCATGCTAAATGTGTTGCGTCAGGCGTTGTCGGCGTTTGCGTCGCAGCGTCACGGACGTATGAATATGTTGTACGTTGGCGACCCTGCTTTAAAAGTTGCGTTGCAGAGTCTGGCCACTGCGGCCGGAATGTCGTTCTGTTTTCACGCGTTTTATTGATCTCGTTAGTGAAACAACTCCTGAACCAGCGTTAGACTGAACTTATCTGCTGACGTAACGTCCAGAGATTGGACTCAAGGAGTTGATACTATGACCCAGGAATTGAAACACCAGCTGGAACAACTGCACAGTGCCTTACAGCAAACAGAGGCGCTGGACGATGAAACCCACCAATTGCTGTTAAAGGTTGCGTCGGACATTGATGCAATTGAAGCGACCAATCCTCCCTCAGATGAACTGACTGACGTCCTGAATGCTCAGGTGATCCAGTTTGAGCAAGATCATCCGGCGCTGTCCGCTATACTTCGACAGTTAACCGACACATTGGGACGCATGGGCGTCTGAGGAGCGGCGAATGCGGCACATGCCTACCTTGACCGAGTTAATGACGGCGTTTCCGGCTCACGTGGATGAGGCGCTGCCTCTCGCCGATGCGGCGCGGGAGATGCGTCAACACGACTGTCATCATCTACCGGTGATGCAACATCACGACGTGGTGGGCTTGTTGTCGGCCGCCGACATTGATCGCGCCCGGGAACCGGGACACCCGGTCAGTGAACTGGAAGAACTGACGGCAGGCGATATGTGTCAGCGTGGGGTGCCCATGGTCGACCTGCATACTCGTCTGGACGTTGTGCTGGATCAGATGACGGCGGAAGGGCTCCATGCCGTCTTAGTGAGTAAGCAAGGACGCCTGGCGGGTATCTTTACGCTGCATGATGCCGCTGAGGGTTTTTCTCGTTGGCTGAAAAAACACTATTTACCTGACGACGATCCAAGCGTAGCCTGAGCGCGTGCACCGTTTGAGAGCGTGGCCGCCAATATCTGCCTTACAAAGAGGCGAGAAAAATGGCTGGCGAGAGGCAACCGAGTCGCTGTCGTTTTTCTCTTTTTCTTTCCGAATTGTCACAGAACTGAAAAAAATCTTTCATGGTCAATGGGTTAGGCTGCAATCACTGCTTTGCAGCCCAATCGTCGTTGGTCATGGAGCCTACTTTTCCAGTGAAAAAAGGTCACGTAACGGCCTGTAAAAAAGCTGGTATGGGTTTTGCGAAAGCATAAGCATTCAGGAGGAGCAGCCTATGTATAAAATCGCAGACATGCAGGATTACCGTAAGAGCAACGCCGGTTCGGCATCCAATTGGATGAACGACCTGGCCAGTATTCTTGAAGGTCGTTATCACGACGACGAGTCCGTTCAGCAGCTGCTGATGTTGGCCACTCAGGTGACCGGCTTAAGCAACGTGTCTGTAGCGGTGCCGGATTCTCCCAGTCGCTTCAAAGCACAGTTTTGTTCGACGGGCATCAGCAATGGTGTGTACAGCTTTGCTGTTCAACATGCGCTGTGTCGTCAGTTTGAAAGCAAAGAGTGGTTGGTAATTCGTGAAGGCAGCGAACGCCCTGAACATTTTGATCCACAACTGGAATCACTGAGTGGCAACCTACGCTGCTTGCTGGTGCCGCTGACACTGCGTCAGTCTGTCATGGCCGTCATGGTGGTGGACCTGCGTGGTCAGACACCAGAGTCACTGGACCTCGGAACCATCCGTTTTATCGGTGCACAGATTGCCAGCATTTTAGCGACGCAGGTCGTGCCGAACTTCAAAACCTTATACGCTCGCCCTTATCAGCGCGTTCAGGAAAATGAACTCGATGATATTTTTGCCGCGATCGATAAGTGCAACGGCAATAAGACCATGGCAGCAAAAGTGTTGGGTCTGACACCGCGTCAACTGCGTTACCGCTTATCTAAGTTGGGCGAGACGGCAACCGAAGAAGCTTGATAAGCAAAGCGCCAAATAAGCAAGAAGCCTGAGGCCTCATCCATTAGAGTAGGTCTTGGGTGGTTACAGCCGCTGGCTTCTATCATTTGCTTCTGGCGACTGATTCAGTCGCAGCCTGATTCACTGTTGTTTTCGACAGCATGGCTGCGGGTGAACACTTCGTATTTGATGGCGTGCTGTTCACTCTGAAGTCACCGTTACTCCATCTCTCAGTGTTGGCTGATTTCATCACCGATTTATCTGAGGTGAGAAACGATCGTTAGCGTTCGCTGTCGAACTTTGATCGGCACTTGATTCTATTTCTTTTAATTCGTTTTCCGGGCCATCTCTTTTCAATTTCCTCTCTCTTTTAGGGGCTCTCGTTCGCCTTCTCTCGTTCACATTCTTTCGTCATATTTGTTGTCATATTTTCTGTCGTCTTGTCTTCACGATTATTTAAAGTGAATTCAGCTGTTACCTCGGTCTTCATTTCGCCATCTTTATTGGAGCATCTTTATCTCAGTGTCGGTGCGGGGTGGTCGTGATGGGGCTGATGTTTTACGTGCAATGATGAGCGTTGTCTCGTGCTCGTCGTCATTAAATTGTCATTGATGCGAAGGCACACTGCGTCCAATCCACGTCGTGAATTGGAAGCCTCATGAATCCGCATCATCTTTGTGTCGTCACAGAAACGTATTTTCCTGAAGTGAATGGAGTGGCGATTTCGCTGCAACGTTTACTGCAATCGCTGAACCCCAATGTGTTCCGGGTCAGTATGGTTCGTACAAGGCCCAAACCAAAAAAAAGTGGGGCTAGCGCTCAGGCAAAAACAGACGTGCCCTTGGCTTCCTCTAACGCATCTTCCCAAGTGGGTGAGTTAAAGGCGGGTGAGTTACAGGTGCGGGGTATTCGTGTGCCTCAATATCCGGATGTGCAGTTGGGGTTGCCGGCAGGAAGTGCCTTGCAACGTGCCTGGGAAAACGATCGACCTGCGCTTGTGTATGTCGCGACAGAGGGTCCCTTGGGGGCATCGGCGGTCGCCATGGCTAGGAAAATGAATATTCCGGTAATTAGTGCCTTTCATACCAACTTTCATCGCTACAGCGGCTATTACGGGGTGGGCTGGATTCAATCACTGGTGATGGCGTGGATGCGTCGCTTTCACAACCGCACCGCATTGACTCTGGTGCCGTCGAGAACGCTGGTGCAGGAGTTAACTAGCGCCGGATTGCAGCGGGTTGAGTGGCTTCCCCACGGTGTGGATTGTGAGCATTTTCACCCAGCGCGTCGCAGTGTGCGTTTACGAGAGGCGTGGGGCATTCAAGGGCGCGAGGTTGTAGCCTTAATGGTTGGGCGTCTCGCGGCAGAGAAAAATCTTGTCACGGCACTGTCTGCAGTGCAATCTGCACGGCGAGCGGGCCATCGCATTCGGAGCGTCGTCGTTGGCGATGGACCGATGCGGGCCGCGTTAGAACGCCAATTCCCAGAGGCGATTTTCTGTGGTGAGCAAACGGGAGTGGCGCTGGCGGCACATTATGCCTCGGCGGATGTCTTTCTGATGCCGAGCCAGACAGAGACCTTTGGTTTGGTGACGTTGGAGGCCATGGCCAGCGGTTTACCCGTGGTGGCTTACGATCTCGCCGCCGCTGGTGAATTTGTTCGCCCTGGGGTGGATGGCATGTTAGCTTCTGACCTTAGTGAGCAGGCGTTTAATGATGCCTTGTGTGGGTTGCTGTCGTTAGAGCCAACCTTTATGGGACTGGATGCCCGGGCTCAGGCAGAGCAGTTGTCATGGCCATCGGTGGCGCGTCAGTTTGAGCGTCGCACTCTGGCGTTGCTCGCCAATCAATATGATTGTCAGCAAGTGGTACAGCCTTTGCAAAATCCCCTGTAACGTTGCACGGATTCCGTTGGGGGAACGCATGGTGGAGTTTAACCGTCGTAGTATTGCACTGCTTCGTAAGATCAAAAAGCTCGCAAAAGATGAGCAGGGATATGAGATTCATTTTGACTCCAATACGCTTGAGCAGGATCTTCGCCTGTTGGTGAAAAGTGGCGTAGGCGCAGAGCTACTGGGCCTTGTCGAAGAGTTTTTGCCAACTCAGGAGCCGTCGGTTCAGCCACAAATGCGGGAAAGCCGGAAGGTGTATCGCGGTGTCGAGATACTGGTGGACGATGCCGTTCGCACTCAGAAAAGTGCTGGATTGCGCTACCGCGGTCAACTGGTTGAGGCGTGAGAGAGCATTCTCTCGCTTCATAAAAGTGCAAGCAAAATGTAAAGTGTCAATTATTAGTGCACTTTTACACAATATTTACGCCTGGGCTTTGGCGCTCTTTGCTCGTTATTCGAGTGATTTTAGTTAATTAACGACATCTTTAATCTCATGTCTCGAATGAATTCGCATGAGGCAACTGAGATGACTTGGTCCTTTCTCTGCCCTTCTGGTGGGCTTTGTACGACTCTATTTTGCCTCAGATGGTGGATGGCGGCTGTTTTGGTGTGATTTCAGGTGCGACTTCCAATCGGAATGCCGGTCGAGACCCAAATCACTCAGAGCTGGTTTTGTGTCAGTAGCACTGGTGAGGGCAATCCTGCCGCTGCCATGGCATTCAACAATGCCGGTAAGTCAGGCTCTGGCACTGGGCCGATTCGTACGCGGTGTAAGGCTGAGTTTTCTGGGTTATGGACTTCGACAGGCCAGTCGGTCAGCTCACTGAGCTGACGTTGCAGGCGTTCTGCGGATTCAGGCTTGGACAGTGCACCGGCCTGAACCCAGCGCACAGCATGCGGTAACGGTACGGTCAGCACTTCGATGGTGACCGGTGCCGTACCGAGACGATGAATACCCAACTTAGTCGCGGCGGCGTAAGACAAATCAATGATGCGGCCATCATGGAAGGGCCCGCGATCATTCACTCGGACAACGGTCGACTCGCCATTATCGTCACGGGTCACGCGTACGTATGAAGGCAGCGGCAGTGTTTTGTGTGCCGCTGTCATCTCATACACATCAAAAATCTCACCGTTTGAGGTCTGGTGGCCATGAAATTTCATGCCGTACCAGGAGGCGATGCCGCGTTCGGTATGTCCGACTTCAACATCCTGTACCTGATAGGTTTTTCCGAGCACGCGGTAACTGGCAGGGTTGCCCATGGCACTGCGAGGCTCTGTGACAGGCGTCGGTTCCTGCAGTGTTGTGGGGTCTGTAATGGCGGCTGGGGTGAAATCCTGTGCATGCTCATAGCGAGATTGCGTTGAGCAGGCTTGCAACGTCAGGGCGCCGATTAATATCAGCGCCTTGGTCAGTGGTACGGATTTAGAACGGCTATCCATGATGTCAGGGGTTCACTTAGATTTCGGATTTCAGTGGCTCTACGCTTTATTCTTAACGCTACTTTTTGAGCCTTTTACTTCTTGAGCGCTTCGCTAAGTTGATATACCGCCATGGCGTACAACTTACTGTGGTTGTAGCGAGTGATAACATAGAAGTTATATTCACCGACCCAGTATTCATTGCCTTGTTTGCCTTCCAGCATCATCAGATTGGCTGGCTTATCACCATTAATCTCTACGGGCAGGGTGACGCCCGCAGCGGTCAGGTCTGCGATCGTGTGTTTCGGTTTACGGCTGTCGTTCACCAGAGGCTCATAGGCGTCGCCTGCGACCGTGACACGGTGAGTGACGGGCTCATCGCTGCGCCAGCCGTGTTTCGCAAAGTAATTCGCGACACTGTGAATGGCGTCGACGGGGTTGCCCCATAAATCACGCTTACCATCGCCGTCACCGTCGACGGCGTAAGCCAGGTAGCTGGTGGGAATAAATTGTCCGTAGCCCATCGCGCCTGCGTACGAGCCCTTAATCGTCCCGGGGTCAACGCCCTCGTCACGGGCCAGAGCAAACATGGCTTTCAGCTCACGCCAGAACAGCGGACGTTTCGGGTAATCAAAGGCCAGCGTCGACAGAGAATCCAACACGCGATAGCTGCCCTGACGGGTACCGTAAAAGGTTTCGACACCAATGATGGCGCCAATGATTTCTCGAGGGACGCCGTATTTTGCTTCTGCTTCGGCAAGCACATCGGCTTGCGTTTCGAGGAAATTTTTACCGGCGTTGATGCGCTTTTCAGTCAGAAAAATATCTTGGTAACGCGCCCAGTTCATGGTGCGCTCAGCAGGGCGTTGAATCGCTTCCAGAACGGAGTCCATACGCTCAGCTTTGGCCAGCCATTGGCGTACATCATCGCCTTTGATGCCGTAGTCTTTTTCAACTTCGGCAATGAATTCTTCCGTGCGTTCGTGTTGGTCGTATGCCGCCCAGGCAGATGAGAAAGGCAGCAGTGCAGCGAGCAGACAAGCAGTAAGGCGCATAAACAATTCCTGATTATTTGCGTTGTCGATGGGTGTACATCGACATGATTAAACCAAAACCGAGCAACAGACTGACCACCGACGTTCCGCCATAACTTACCAGCGGCAGAGGTACACCAACCACGGGAAGAATACCGCTGACCATGCCGATGTTAACGAACACGTAGATGAAAAAAGTCACCGACATACTACCAGACAGCAAGCGGCCAAACAGGGTTTCGCAGCGGCTGGCAATGTAAAGACAACGTAGAATAATTAACGCATAGAGGGTCAGTAGCAGGCAGAAACCGATCAGCCCGAGTTCTTCAGCCAGAACCGCGATAATAAAGTCGGTATGACTTTCGGGCAGAAACTCCAGTTGCGACTGGGTCCCTTGCAGGTAGCCTTTGCCGTGCACGCCGCCCGAGCCAATGGCGGTTTTCGATTGGATAATATTCCAACCCGTGCCCAGAGGATCCGATTCTGGATTCAGAAACGTAAGTACCCGCTGCTTCTGGTAAGCATGCATCACGAAAAACCACATCACCGGTGCCATGGCCGCGACCAGTGCGATCATGCCGCCAATCAGCCACCAGGACATGCCCGCAAAAAATAACACCAGGAGCCCGGAGGTACTGATCAGAATCGAGGTGCCCAAGTCGGGCTGCTTCAGAATCAGCACGGTCGGTAACATGATGATCACCAGTGCTTGTAGCAAATCACGAAAGCGCGGCGGTACCGGGCGCTTGGCCATAAACCAGGCAACGGCCAGCGGCAGGGCCAGTTTCACCAGCTCGGACGGCTGAAAACGAGGTAACGGGCCGGGCAGGTCCAGCCAGCGCTGCGCGCCTTTGGCTCCGACACCGGCCACCAGTACGCCGACCAGTAATAAGGTACCGAACGCCAGCGCCCATGGGGCGACCAGCTGATAGACCCGAGGTGGAATCTGCGCCGCAATGATCATGGCGACCAGACCGATGCCAAAGTGAATGGCTTGTCGTTTTACCAGCCCCATCTCCTGACCGCTGCCGCTGTACAACATCAGCAGGCCTGTGGCTGACAATAGGAGGATGAGGACGAACAGAACCAGATCGAGGTGCAGTTTTGCAAAGAAGGCACCGCTGCGCTCAAAGCTATGGTGCTGCGCTGGGGTTGAGACGGTGCGACTGAAATCGGTACTGGCCATTAGCCTTCGGCGCCCCCGAGGTATTGATTGATAAGGGATTGCGCAATCGGTGCGGCGGTACGACCGGAAGACTCGCCGTTTTCAACGATCACAGCAATGGCGATCTGGGGCTTGTCGATGGGGGCGAAAGCCATGAACCAGGCGTGGTCACGCAGACGTTCCTGCAACGCCTCGGAGTCATATTCGGCGTCCTGTTCGATGCCAACGACTTGCGCGGTGCCGGTCTTGCCGGCAATCGGGAATTGCAGATTGCGCAGCAGACTGCGCGCCGTCCCGTGACGGCCGGTAATCACTTCTTTCATGGACTGGAACATGCGATCCCAGTCACCGGGATCTTTGAGCACGATGTCAGGGATATCGCCGTGCTCTAATACCACACGTTCGTCGTTTTCGGCGGCCAATAGGCGTGGAACCTGCCAGCGGCCACGGTTGGCCAATACCGCGGTAGCCGTGGCCAATTGCAGTGGCGTCACGGACATATAACCCTGGCCAATCCCCAGATTGACGGTATCGCCAGGGTACCAGGGGCCTCGGCCAGAATTACGTTTCCAGTCGCGATCGGGCAGGATGCCTGAAATGGCCGAGATTACATCGGCCGACATATCCCGGCCAAAACCGAACTGAGCCAGAAACGGGCTGATGCCATCGATGCCGGTTTTGACAGCGACGTCGTAAAAATAGGTGTCACAGGACTGCACCATGGCTTCTTTTAAATCGACTTTACCGTGCCCTTCGCGCTTCCAGTCCCGGTAAAAGCGCTCGTCATTTTCCAACTGATACCAGCCAATATCGCGGATGGTGTACTTCCAGCTGGTGGCGCCGGCTTCCAGTGCGGCTAAACCGACAAAGGGTTTAAGGGTCGACGCCGGCGGGTAAACACCTCGGGTAGCGCGGTCGTACAAGGGCTTATCCGGATCTCCGGTGAGCGCCTCGTAATCCGCGTAAGAAATGCCGGTAACAAAAGCATTGGGGTCAAAGCCCGGGTTGCTGTAGAGCGTCAGGATGCCACCGGTTTCTACCTCAATGGCGACCACCGCCCCGCGTCGACCTTGCAGTTGTTCCGCGGCCAGCAATTGCAGGCGACTGTCGAGGTGCAGGGTCAGGTCATTGCCAGGACTTGGGTTTTCGCGCTCTAAAGTACGCAGCAGACGGCCCCGGGCATTGGTTTCTACCTTCTCGTAACCGACCTCACCATGCAGCAGGGATTCGTAACGGCGTTCTACCCCGGTTTTGCCGATGTGCGAGGTGGCGCTGTAACGACGCTGACTGTCTTCATCGCCTTCAATACGCTCCTGATCTTTCTGGTTAATCCGGCCCACATAGCCCAGTACATGGGCAAAGGCTTCACCTTGCGGGTAATGGCGGATTAATTGAGCTTCAACATCCACGCCCGGCAGGTAGAAGCGATTCACCATGATGGCGGCAATTTCGTCTTCGCTCAGCCGCTGACGCAGTACTACAGGGTCGTAGGGGCGGCGGCGATAACTGCGCCGACGCTAAAATTGCTCAAGGTCGCTCTCACTGATGCCAACGAGCTCATCAAGAAACGCCAGCGTGGCGTCGAGGTCATCGATGCGCTCAGGCACAAGAGTCAGGCTGTAAGCGGGGATGTTTTCGGCGAGTAGCACACCGTTGCGATCGTAAATCAGGCCGCGATTCGGCGCGATGGGGCGAATCTGAACCCGGTTGTTCTCGGATAAATCCGCGTATTTATCGTGCAATGCCACCTGCAGATAGGTCATGCGCCAGACCAGACAACTTAATGCCACCAGCACAATGACAGCGGCCGCGATGGCGCGGGCGCGAAACAGTCGGCGTTCGTACGATTTGTCCCTGATTGACTGTTCCCACATCGCCGCTGACCTTACTTATGGTAGGGGTGGCCCTGGAGGATGGTCCAGGCGCGGTAGATCTGTTCCGCCAATAATACGCGTACTAAGGGATGCGGCAGGGTGAGGGCGGATAACGACCAGCGCTGTTTCGCCAGTCGCAGTATCTCGGGTGTCATGCCGTCAGGGCCGCCCACCAACAGAGCGACGTCGCCGCCCTGATGACGCCAGCCTTCCAGTTGCTGCGACAGGGTCTCGGTTGACCAGGCTTTGCCATCCACGGCCAAGGCGACCACATGCTCACCCGGACGGATGGCTTTTTTCAGGGCCTCGGCTTCCTGTTGCATGGCTTTTTCCATGCTGGCGTTTTTTCCGCGATGGCCGGGGGAGATTTCCACCAGCTCGAGGCTGCAGTCGCGGGGCAGTCGTCGGGCGTATTCCTGATACCCCTGTTCTACCCAAGCGGGCATTTTATTGCCCACGGCGAGCAGCCGTATTTTCATGCGTTTTTCGTTCCTGGGCCTGACTCTTTATTATCCGGGGTTTCACCCCACAGGCGTTCCAGATCGTAGAAATGACGCGCTTGTTCCGTCATTACATGCACCACAACATCCACCAGGTCGATCAGAACCCAGTCGGCGGCGGCGCGACCTTCGGTGCCGTTCGGACGCAGACCGGCATGCTTGGCTTTTTCTTCAACGTTGCCCGCCACGGCGGTGACGTGACGGTTGGAGGTACCGTTGGCGATGATCATCCAGTCGGTTACTGAGGTACGCCCGCGTACGTCCAGCACGGTGATATTTTGTGCTTTCATGTCTTCGAGTGCGTCGATGACCAGCGCTTTAATTTGCTCTGTTTGCATGCCGTTCTATTTGTATAAGGAGTGTTGTTCGATGTAATTCTGCACCGGTTCGGGTGTCAGAAAGGCTGTATTGTCGCCCCGCAGTATGGCCTGACGCAAGTCAGAGGCTGAGATATCCAGCTCCGGCCATGCCTGCAGGCAGATGCCGCCGTGTGCTTGGGTGAATAGCCGGCTCAGCGGGGCCTCGCGTTCGCTCAGTTGTTGTCCCAACCAACCGTCCCGCCGTAGCGTTTCACCGGGACGGGAAATCACCAGCAGATTGGCGTGATCAAGGATGGCGTCAGGCTGATGCCAGCGATCAAAGCCATTCCAGGCATCGGTGCCCATTACCCAGGTGATGGCCTGCTCAGGGGCGCGCTGGCGTATCTGCTCAAGGGTGCGGGCCGAGTAACTGGGGCCGTCCTGAGTCAGTTCGATATCGCTGGCAGCGATGCCCGTCATGGCGGGGATGTCTGCAATGGCCAGGTTCAACATGGCCAGCCGCTGAGCACCACTGGCTCCCGGCTGGTCACGATGAGGCGGTTGACGATTGGGCACCATCAGCACACGTTCAAAGCTGGCTTCACGCAAACGAATCGCAATGCGTAAATGGCCGATGTGCACGGGGTCAAAGGTGCCGCCGAATATCGCCAGTGAGTGATTACTTACGGACTTCACCGTTACCCAGAACCACGTACTTCTGTGAGGTCAGACCTTCCAGGCCCACAGGGCCTCGGGCGTGGATTTTATCGGTGGAAATACCGATCTCGGCGCCCAGACCGTACTCAAAGCCGTCGGCAAAACGGGTTGACGCATTCACCATGACAGAGGAGCTGTCGACTTCTGTCAAAAACTGACGCGCCAGCGTGTAGTTTTCGGTGATGATGCTGTCGGTGTGATGCGAGCCGTAGTGGTTGATGTGC
>JAYYHP010000313.1:0-6358 GCA_036148335.1 Pseudomonadota bacterium | reverse complement strand
ATCATCGTCGGTATCAGCGTTGTTGCCGGTGCCATCACCATCGGTGTCCTGATGCTCAGACGCATCCAGCGGCAGGTCATCAACATCATCGGCGTAGCCATCACCGTCATCGTCGGTATCGGCGTTGTTACCAATGCCATCACCATCGGTATCTACCGACTCCGATGAATCCAGTGGGAAGGCATCGTCACTGTCGGCCACACCGTCGTTGTCATCATCGGTATCGGCGTTGTTACCCGTGCCATCGCCATCGGTATCCACCGATTCGTTTGGATCACGCGGGAAGGCATCCTGATCATCGTTAACGCCGTCGTTGTCGTCGTCATCGTCGGTCGCATCAGAAATACCATCACCATCGTTGTCGCCGGGAACGCTACCAGCATCTAGAGGATCGGTACCCGCGGCAGCTTCATCAAGGTCGGTGTAACCATCGTTGTCATCATCACCATCGGCGTTATTACCCGTGCCGTCACCATCGGTATCTACGGATTCAGACGGATCAAATGGGAAGGCGTCTTCCTCGTCGCTGACTCCATCGTTGTCGTCGTCGGTGTCGGTCACATCAGACACACCGTCGTTGTCGTTGTCCGCAGGCACAGAGCCAGCGTCCAGAGGGTCGGTACCAGCGTTCAGTTCATCAAGGTCGGTATAGCCGTCGTTATCGTCGTCAGCATCGGTGTTGTTACCAACACCGTCGTTGTCGGTATCGACACTCTCTGTTGGATCAAACGGGAAGGCGTCCGCATCATCCAACACACCGTCGTTATCATCATCGACATCGGACACGTCAGAGATAAAGTCGCCGTCGTTGTCTGCAGGAACCGAGGACGCATCCTGAGGATTGCTGCCCGCTAACTGCTCATCGGCGTCGCTGTAGTTATCGTTATCGTCATCACTATCGGCGTTGTTACCAATGCCGTCACCATCGGTATCCAGGTGTTCATTAGGATCACGAGGCAAGGCATCGACGTTGTCGTTATAACCGTCGTTATCATCGTCTTCATCAAGGGTATCCGGCACACCGTCACCGTCGGTGTCTGTACCAGCATCGTCTGGATTCAGCGGATCGGTACCGTCACGAACTTCAGTTTCGTTGTTAATGCCATCGCCGTCGCTGTCATTGCGCGGGTTGTCATTGTCAGCGTCCTGATAATCCAATACGCCGTCGGAATCCGAGTCCTGATTATTGCTGTCGAGCGCATCAATGATGCCATCGCTGTCGGTATCGACAGGGTTATTCAGGTCGGCGCCAACTTCCGCCCCATCATCGATACCGTCGTTATCAGAATCGGCATTCAGAGGATCGGTACCCAGTACGACTTCGTCCGCATCGTTCAGGCCGTCATTATCGTCATCTGGGTCAGTGACATCTGACACGCCGTCATTGTCATTGTCCGCAGGGACAGAAGACGCATCCAACGGATTGGTACCCGCTGCCGCTTCATCCGCATCGGAGTAATTATCCCCGTCGTCGTCATCGTCACTGTTGTTACCAATGCCGTCACCGTCAGTATCTACGGTTTCGCTTGGATCAAACGGGAAGGCGTCGTCACCGTCTACCACACCGTCGTTGTCATCATCGGTATCGGTCGCGTCAGAGATAAAGTCTCCGTCGTTGTCCGCAGGCACTGAGCCTGCATCCAGAGGATCGGAGCCAGCTGCCTGTTCATCGGCATCGCTGTAGCCATCGTTATCATCGTCGGTATCGGCGTTGTTACCAGTGCCGTCACCATCCGTATCCAGGTACTCCGAAGGATCGAGAGGCAAAGCATCAACATCGTCGGCGTAGCCATCGTTATCATCGTCGTTATCGATTGCATCCGGAGAGCCGTCACCGTCGCTGTCCAGCGGCTTATCGCTCGCATCCAACGGATCCGTACCTAACTGAGTTTCGTCGGCGTTGCTGATGCCATCGTTATCGCTATCGTTGCTGCCGTCGTTATTAGCCGCGTCGAGTTCATCATTAACGCCATCGCTGTCTGCATCGTTGTCAGCAGATTCCAGCGCATCAATGATGCCATCGCCATCGGTATCACGAGGCGCTGCCACGTTACCGACTTCATCTAGGTCGCTCTCGCCATCATTATCGCTGTCGCCAGACAGCGGATCGGTACCGAGCACAGCTTCATCGGCGTCACTGATGCCGTCATTATCATCATCGCTGTCGATGTTATCTGGCGTACCATCGTTGTCGCTGTCGACGCCCACATCGTCGCCATCCAGAGGATCCGTACCCGCCGCAACTTCCGTGGCGTTGCCAATGCCGTCGCCGTCGGTGTCGTTGTTTGGATTGCCGTCTTCTGCATCCAGCTGATCGTTCACGCCATCGCTGTCAGCGTCATTCAGCGTCGACTCCAGCGCATCAATGGTGCCGTCACCATCCGTATCGTTAGGTGCGCTGACCTCACCGACTTCCGTTGCATCGTTAACGCCGTCTTCATCGGTATCGGCTAACAACGGGTTGGTCCCCAGCTGGGCTTCTTCCGCATCTGACAGGCCATCGTTATCGTCGTCGGTATCCAGAGCATCTGGCGTACCATCGTTGTCGCTGTCCTGCGGTGCATCGTCTGCATCCAGAGGATTGGTGCCCAACGCCACTTCATCCGCGTTACTGATGCCATCGCCGTCAGTGTCATTGCTACCGTCGTTGTTCAGCGCATCCAGTTCATCATTCACGCCATCGCTGTCGGCATCGTTCAGCGCTGATTCCAAGGCATCAATAATGCCGTCTTGGTCCGTATCATTGGCAGCAGCCACATTACCGACTTCATCAAAATCAGACTCGCCGTCGTTATCGGTATCAGCCGCCAGCGAGTTAGTGCCCAGTGCGACTTCATCGTCGTCATTCAGCCCATCATTGTCGTCGTCACTGTCCAGTGCGTCTGGCGAACCGTCGCCGTCAGAGTCCTGCGGCTTGCTGTTGGCGTCCAGCGGGTCTGTCCCCAGCGTGACTTCATCCGCATTGCTGATGCCGTCTCCGTCGGTATCGTTGCTGCCGTCGTTGTTACGCGAATCCAGCTCGTCGTTCACGCCATCGTTATCGGCGTCATTTAGCGAGGATTCCAACGCATCAATAATGCCGTCTTCATCGGTGTCTTTTGCTGCGGCGACATCGCCCACTTCATCAAAATCAGACTCACCATCGTTATCGCTGTCTGCAATCAGAGGGTCAGTACCCAGCGCAATCTCGTCTTCGTCATGCAGTCCATCGTTGTCATCGTCAGTATCTGCGTTGTTGCCAATACCGTCGCCGTCCGTATCCACGCTCTCCGATGGATCCAACGGGAACGCATCGTCGCCATCGGCCACGCCATCGTTATCATCATCGGTGTCAGCGTTGTTGCCAGTACCGTCGCCATCCGTGTCGACCGATTCATTCGGATCATTCGGGAAGGCATCGTAAGCATCCAGTACGCCATCACCGTCGGTGTCCAGCGTGCAAACAATGGTGAAGTACTCGCCGTTCGCGAGAGACACGTTATTGATCACGCCAGTCGACGCGTCAATTTCCCCCACAACGGTGCTGCCTGCGGCAAAATCCGCATTGCCCGAACGCTTCACCAGATAGAACTTGGCATTGCTGTTCGCAGGCGCGGTTGGCAGGTCGAATTTCATCGAGACGGTCTGAGAGAAGTTATGACTCTGAACCAACCAGCTGCGACCGCTGCGCAGAGAGTAAGGCGCCGCAGCACCGACACTGGTCAACGCCATATCGGCGCCGTTACTGCCCATAAGGAAATAACTGAGATCCGCACCAAAGCCCACTGAACGAGCGTTAGAGCGGTTAGACGCGGTGAAGTTATTCTGCAGCGCGACGGTCAGTGCCGAAGACGACACCGAGCGGGAAACTTTCTGCTTAAGGCGGCTGGCATCATCGCGCCCTAAACCAAACAGGTGGCTGTTATGCCCCGCATCCAGGCCATCGTTCCAGATAAGCGTGTCATCACCGCCGTGTAGATTACCCAGTGGGTCAAAGCCATATTTGATGGCCAGATACGATGTCACACGACGACGATCTTGTGCGCTCAACTCACCGACGTACCAAAGCACTTCCATGATGTCGCCCTGAAACGCATCACCATCGTCTTTAACGCCGTAACCCACCATCAGGTTATCGCCACGCGTAATAGCAGAAGCAGCCGAACGAACTGAAGTTTCTGCACCGTTTAAACCAACAGTGATATCGCGGTTATCGTTACCACCAATAACGGCCGATAAAAGTACGTTTTGCCCTACAGGAACCGGGGTTGGATGAAACAGGTTAAGGTCATCACCACCACGGCGCTCCGGACGCAACAGGTAGCGCCCTGCACCGCTGCTACCTGAACCGTACAGGCTCAAACCCGGCTCACCGGCGAATTCGAAGGTACTGTCGAGGCCAGTAATACGTCCGCGACGACCGGATACGTAAGAACCCGTGCGAGTCACGGTAAAGATGGTCAGTGGCGTATCACGCACGGCACTGGGCACCATTTGGGTGCTGTAATTGCGGAAATTACGGAATGAAGTAAAGCCCGTGGTGTACGGATGAAAATTGTGCGTGGCATCCGCCGTACTCAGACTCCAGGAGCCATAAGCATCAAGATGGCGTCCATTATCTGAGAGGTCATCCCAGCGCGAAGAAATATTTCCTGCCGCATCGGAACTAAACCAGGCATCGGGTTTCTGAACTCCGCCAGGGTAGGCCCAAGCTGCGGACGCCGCAGTCAAAGAAGCGACAAACAGAAGACCAAGGCGAACGCCTTTACGCATAGACATAGAAAATGGCTCCATCCGATGTAAAGGACTGAGACGCCCTTCACATTCCGTAACACAAATTTTGCGGGATTCTAAGCCTTGTGCTAACTCCGAGCAACCAACCAGACGCGGCAAAATACGTGTGAGCAGGCGTATTCACTAGACATTTGACGCCAGTCAAGTTTTCAACTCAGCCCTCATGCAGTTCATGGTCATCAACACGGTTACATACTGATACAAAGTTTTGTCTATTTACTGCAATGTCCCACCACTAACGACAATCAACTCAATAACGACCCCATCGGACAACCTTAATCCGCACAGTTCCTGACACCGTGGGAATAACACCCGTTAGAAAAACAGCTCCCCTCCCCCGTGAAGGCGTCGCTACTGAACAGTCACTTGTCTGTTAAGTTCGTACCATGCACAACACCCACTCACTGTTAAATCAGGCCATAAATATGACAATACAGGCCACAGGGAGCGAATTCGCATTTTTTACGACCAATTGGTTCATACCTGCCATTGGCGACGAAGTACGCCATTTAGAGAGCGACGGAGTACGCCATTTGGAGAGCGACGAAGTTCGCTAGTAGAGAGGACGAAGTTCGCTGCTAGAGAGCGCCTAAACAGCTAAAAGAGGCGCGACCAAGCTCGCCCGACATTCACAATGGATTGATATGAAGTCGAGCAAACGAATGCAAAATCACGATGTTAAGCATCCATAGAAACACCAGACAACAGAAACACCAGACACAAAAAAGCCACCCTCGGGTGGCTTTTTAGAAGCTGGCTTCTCATATGAGCGATACGCCTGCGTGAATTATTCCCACTCAATGGTCGCTGGCGGCTTACTTGATACGTCATAAGCCACGCGGGAGATGTGCTCGATCTCGTTGATAATACGGTTCGAGACTTTCTCCAGCAGTTCGTATGGCAGGTGCGCCCAACGAGCGGTCATAAAGTCGATGGTTTCTACCGCACGCAGCGAAACTACCCACTCGTAACGACGTTGGTCACCCACAACACCGACTGACTTAACCGGCAGGAAGACTACAAACGCCTGAGAGGTTTTGTGGTACCAGTCAAAGTTGTGCAGTTCTTCGATGAAGATGGCATCCGCTTCGCGCAGTACGTCAGCGTATTCTTTCTTCACTTCACCAAGGATACGTACGCCCAGGCCTGGACCCGGGAATGGGTGACGGTAAACCATGTCGTAAGGCAGGCCCAGTTCCAGGCCAATCTTACGTACTTCGTCTTTAAACAGTTCACGCAATGGTTCCACCAGATCCATCTTCATGTCTTCTGGCAGGCCGCCCACGTTGTGGTGCGACTTAATCACGTGTGCTTTACCGGTTTTCGCGGCAGCAGACTCGATCACGTCCGGGTAGATGGTGCCCTGCGCCAGGAAAGGAACGTCTTTCAGCTTGCTGGCTTCTTCATCGAACACTTCGATGAAGGTGTTACCAATGATCTTACGCTTCTGCTCTGGGTCAGACACACCCTCGAGCTTACTGAGGAACAGGTCTTCGGCATCGGCACGGATCACTTTCACGCCCATGTTCTTGGCGAACATGTCCATGACCGCGTCGCCTTCGTTCTTACGCAGCAGGCCGTTATC
>JAYYHP010000312.1:0-2709 GCA_036148335.1 Pseudomonadota bacterium | reverse complement strand
ATTGATGGTACTCCCAAGGGGATTCGAACCCCTGTTACCGCCGTGAAAGGGCGGTGTCCTAGGCCTCTAGACGATGGGGACGTCTCAATCAAGGAGCGCGCATTCTATTTTCATGATCGGATTGCGTCAAGTACTACACAACAAAAAACTTTGGCCTAATATGAAAACACGCAAAACAAACAACGCTTGCCAAGCGCAAGGGGTTCCAATGAACAGTTCCGCTATGATCGCCCTCGCGATCCTGACCGGACTAGTATCTGTGGTGTTGCTGGTCGTAAAGAAATGGCTCGAAGAGCGCCGCCTGACGATGCTTCGCGAGTCGCTCGCGCATCTGGATACCATGAGTCGCGTATGCCAAACCGGCGAGACTCTGCGCCCCTGGATCTCAGAGGCATCCATCAACGTACTCGCGCGGCTCATCGACTACCATGCCTCCTGCATCCCTCCCCGCGCCTCTCACTGTCGCCAAGGCAGCCAGCGCGCCAAACAAACGGCCGAGGCCTGGCACAACGCCCCACCGAAAACCGATGCCCCACCCCTGCCCAGCCACCTCGCGGAAGCAAAAGAGCTGCGCAAAGTGCTCGTCG
This sequence comes from Pseudomonadota bacterium, assembly GCA_036148335.1. GTDB lineage: Bacteria > Pseudomonadota > Gammaproteobacteria > Pseudomonadales > Oceanobacteraceae > Thalassolituus. The sequence goes on along the minus strand of JAYYHP010000312.1, from coordinate 2,122 downwards.
ACTTTCTTGACCTGATTAAAGAAGCCCATCGTGACCACCTGCTGCCCACCGAGCCGGCGCGTGAGCACATCCACGAAGCTAAGGTGTTAAATACCCGATTGTGCGTCAACACCGTGGTAGAGCGCGCAACGCTGGCGATCAGCCAATGTGCACCGCGACAGGCGCTACAACTGCTGGAGCGGGCTAATAAGCTATTATCTGAGCTCGATGAACTGCCACCCGAGCTGATTCGACAACGCCAGTCTATCGCCGAACAAATTCAAGCACTGCAAGAAGAGTTGGCCAGCACACAACACAAGACCCCTTCCCGACTGTCTGAAGGCACCGACGATCTGATTGAGGCAGAAATGGCCTGGAAGAAGAAAACGTTTGATTAGCAAGAAGAGTTAGGCAGGAAGCGCCAAAGAAAAACGCTCGAGAAGAATCACAGAAAAAAGCAAAAACAGGCGCGCCGCAAGCCGACGCACCCAAGGGAGTGTTCGTTACGCCAGGGCGCGCTCAATATCAGCGCGTAAAGACTCTGGCTTAGCGGTTGGCGCGTAACGATCGATGACCTTACCGTCACGCCCAACCAGAAACTTCGTAAAGTTCCACTTAATGGCCTTCGTGCCCATCACGCCCGGCGCCTGAGATTTAAGGTCATTAAACAGCGGTGCTGCCTCGGCGCCGTTGACATCGATTTTCTCAAACATCGGAAAGCTCACGCCGTAGTTCTTCTGGCAGAAGGCACCAATCTCCGACGCATCGCCCGGCTCTTGCTTACCAAACTGATTGCACGGGAATCCCAGAATTACCAAACCGCGATCTTTAAACTCCTGATAAATCGCCTCCAGGCCTTCGTATTGATAGGTAAAACCGCACTTGCTGGCGGTATTCACAATCAACACCACCTGACCGGCGTACTCGCTCAGGTCCTGAGGTTGGCCGTTCAGTAACGGCATAGAGCCTTGCAATAAAGACATGTCGAATCCTTACAGTCGATAAAAATTAATAAGCACTTTACCCACAGAGCTCACCTGCCGACAGATTAACTTTGGTCAGATGATGAGGGTGTAAACGTCAAAGACGCCGAATTGATGCAATAACGCAGGCCCGTAGGCGCCGGTCCGTCGGTAAACACAGGGCCAAGGTGAGCATCGCAATGCTGGCAAACGACCTCAGTGCGCACCATAAAATGACTGGTGTCCTCGCGCTCTTCAATCGGCGCCTGCTCCGCTGGGGCCGAAAAACTTGGCCAGCCGCAACCGGAGTCGAATTTGTCCTGCGATAAGAACAGAGTTTCACCGCAACAGACACACTGATACGTGCCGTCTTGCTTAAGGTCGTAATACTGCCCGGTAAAGGCACGCTCGGTGCCGGCTTCACGAGTCACCCGATAGGATTCCGGAGACAGCTGCTGGCGCCATTCTTCGGGGGTTTTCTTAAGTTTTTTCATGCATCAAACCACTTTCAGAGAGTGCTACGTCAGAGTATGATTGCTCACTTTACATTACTTCCGACACAGGCAGGAAAACTTCCATGGAAATCTTAAAATCCAACAAGCTAGCGAACGTATGTTACGACATCCGCGGGCCTGTGTTGGATGCCGCCAAACGCATGGAAGAGGAAGGTCACCGGATTCTGAAACTGAACATCGGCAACCCCAAGCCATTCGGCCTGGACGCGCCCGAAGAAATCATTCAGGACGTGATCTACAACCTGCCCGACTCCGAAGGTTACTGCGACTCCAAAGGCCTGTTCTCAGCGCGCAAAGCGATCATGCAGTACACCCAGCAAAAAGGTATACCCAACGTCGGCATTGAAGACATCATCATTGGTAATGGTGTCAGCGAGCTGATCGTCATGTGCATGCAAGGCCTGTTGAACAACGGTGATGAAGTACTGGTGCCCGCCCCTGACTACCCACTCTGGACCGGCGCGGTCAGCCTGGCCGGTGGTAAAGCGGTGCATTACCTCAGCGATGAGCAGTCCGACTGGTATCCAGATCTGGACGACATTCGCAGTAAGATCACCGACCGCACCCGAGCACTGGTGATTATCAACCCGAATAACCCAACGGGCGCTGTATACCCGGATGAAATTCTCGAGGGCATGTTGCAGATCGCACGCGAGCACAACCTGA
>JAYYHP010000311.1:0-3460 GCA_036148335.1 Pseudomonadota bacterium | reverse complement strand
CTGTCATTCCCACGCAGGTGGGAATCCAGCGCTACGCTCATCGCGAAGTCAAATTTACTAAGGGAATTCGTTTAAGGGTAAGGAGACCAATCATATGAATGCTTGTGTATACATGCTGGCAAGCCAGAAGAATGGAACGCTGTACATTGGGGTGACCAGTGATCTTGTGAAGCGGATCTGGCAGCACAAAACCGGCCGTGTGGATGGCTTTACTAAGAACTCCTCTGTGCACCGGTTGGTGTATTTTGAGCAGACATCCGACATTACGGGTGCGATTCAAAGAGAGAAACAGCTCAAGAAATGGAATCGTCAGTGGAAGATCAACTTGATTGAGAAGCAGAACCCGGAGTGGATTGACTTATATCCTCAGCTGATTGAAGGGTAGTTTTGTGTTCGGGGGCGAATGGATCTCCGCCTTCGCGAAGATGACAGGGCGAATGAATGGATCTCCGCCTTTGCGGCGATGACATAGCGTATGAATGGATCTCCGCCTTCGCGGAGATGACAGCGGTTTCTGAAGGACTGCTGTGATTTCGCCCATTCCCTGTCATTCCCACGCAGGTGGGAATCCAGCGCCTTATGCAGTTGGTTGTGATCCAACGAGGCACGGTATTAATTCGCACGATGGATCTCCGCCTTCGCGGAGATGACAGCGGTTTCTGAAGGACTGCTGTGATTTCGCCCATTCCCTGTCATTCCCACACAGGTGGGAATCTAGCGATGTTAAATCAACTGAGTGCGACGATTGATTTCTACGACTCCTGCTTCGACGTCTCACCGGTTTCGTAGGCAGTATTGTCATTGCCGTACATCTCAGTTACCCAATCCGGGTGCTTCCAAAGAATGCGTGGGTCTTTGTAGGTTTTCAGGTCGCGGAACATGTTCTGCCAATCGTATACCTGAGCGTGCCACGGATTATTCGGTTTTTCAGGCATGCGTTTCACGCCGTAGACAATCTCTCCTGCGGTTTCTTCCGCCTGAAAGGTGCCAAAGAGTTTGTCCCAGATAATAAAGATGCCGCCAAAATTCTTATCGATCTGCTTAGGATTGCTGCCATGGTGTACGCGGTGATGCGATGGCGTGTTGAATATTTTCTCCGCCCAGCCCAGCGACTTTACCTGCTCGGTATGCAGGAAGAACTGATACACCAGGTTGGCTTCAATGGCGATGAGGGTCCAGGTTTTGTCGAATCCCACAAAGGCCGCCGGAATCCACCAGAGAATCCAGGTGCCCGACAGTGCGTAGGTAAAGTTCTGGCGCAGGGCCGTCGACAGGTTCATGTGGTCGGAGCTGTGGTGCGTGACGTGAGCATTCCAGAACCAGCGGAACTTGTGCATGGCAAAGTGCGCGGCATACATACAAAGGTCGATAAACAGAATCAGCGCAATGATGCTGACCACACCCAGTTCAGGGTCCCATTGTAAGCCGCGCTCGTACATCCAGTCGTAAAACAGCTGAATAAAGAGGGCGATGGCCAGACCGTCGGCAATCTTGTAAGACGCGCCTGTTGTGATGTTGGTGAGTGTTTCCGGAAAACGATACAAGCCCACACGGCCACGCGAGCGGGCGATCAGGTTCTCTACCACCATGGCGCCGAGGAAAATGCCGGCAAACAGGGCGATGAATACAAATGCTCTGAGGATGTCTTCCATTGTGGGATCTCGTCGTTGTTCTTGTGAGCTTATAGGCTACGTTGGCCTGAATGGGTTATATTGATGTTTTCCGACAGTATTTTGATAATTTCCGCCAACTATGCACGAGATCAGTGAACCCAACGAATGCGACGCCCGTTTAGCCAGCCTGTCGGTATCCGGTGACCTGATGGCATTGGTGCTGGATTACCTGGAATCTGAAAACGCTGCCGACGCCACGCTGGCCAGCCGCGCCCGGTTGCAGGGGCAGGTGCGTCTGACGTTTGCTCAATGGTGGCAGTGGCTGGACGATCTGCAGGCGGCTTACCCGCACACGTCGGTGGCGGTGGAGCTTGCAAAGCGAGTGGCGCCAGAACATCTGGGGGTAATCGGTTATCTGACGCTGGCGGCCGGGTCGGTGCTGGAGGCATTTCAGCACTTCGAGCGCTATCAGCGCCTATTATATGAAGGCCCGGCGGTGCGACTTGAAATGCGTGAGGGCATGGCCGGGCTGGTGTGGGATACCGCCTACGGTGGATCGACTAAGCGTTCGGACTGTGTCATTCATGGTGGTTTGATTACGTTTTTGCGGCGCATGACCGGGCGAGCCGAACTGAACCTTATCCGTACTGATGTCATCTGGGCTGACGTACCAGACCGTGAAGCCTATCTGGTGCATACCGGCGGCACGATGAACACCTCGGCATCGGCCAATGCCGTGTGGTTTCCCGCAGAGGTATTAATGTTGCCTCTGGTTCAGGCACACGGTGGCGTGGTGGAGCGTTTGCAAGAAGCCGCCAGTCAGGCGCTGCAGTCGCTCCCCGATGCTGATGGGGTGGTGGCCGCCGTTCGGCGATTGCTGGTGTCCGGCTTGCCTCAGGGCAAGGGGGATCAGGTTGCGGTTGCCCGCCAATTGGCCATGTCGGAGCGAACTTTGCTGCGCCGTTTACGCGACAGTGGTGTGAGCTTTCGGGCGTTACAAACCGCGGTACGCATGGAGTTAGCGCAGCGCTATTTGCGTGATCGTCATTTAACCCTCAGCGAGATCGCCTTGTTGCTGGGGTATTCCGAGCAGGCCGCTTTTAATAGGGCGTTTAAAACCGCGCTGGGCCTGCCGCCGGGAGAATGGCAGAGACGCCATGCCTCAATGAATGGATGAACATCGCCCGGTGCGGTTTACAGGGCTTTTTGCGGCCTGTAGAGTACGGCCTCTTTACATTCACGTGGCCTGTCGTGGGGGCCACCACTGACAAGGATCTGAGATGCCTGTTATTACCCTTCCTGATGGCTCCAAACGCGAGTTCGATCAACCCGTAACCCTGATGCAAGTTGCCGAGGACATTGGTCCTGGTCTGGCGAAAGCTACCGTGTGTGGTCGCATCAACGGCGAGCTGGTGGATGCCTGTGAACTGATTGAAAACGACGCTGACATCACCCTGATTACCGGGCGCGATGGGGAAGGCGTAGAGGTGATTCGTCACTCGTTTGCTCACCTCGTGGGTCACGCAGTGAAGCAACTGTACCCTACGGCCAAGATGGCCATTGGCCCAGTGATTGAAAACGGCTTCTACTACGACATCGATTACGAACGTCCTTTCACGCCGGAAGACATCGCGGCGATTGAAAAGCGCGTAAAAGAACTGATCAAAAAAGATTACGCCGTCATCAAGAAGATGACTCCGATTCAGGAAGCACGTGAGGTGTTTGTTGGCCGTGGCGAAGACTACAAAGTTGAGCTGGTCGACGAGCTGATCGAGAAGGGCGAAACCGCGGTGGGCCTGTACCACCACGAAGAATACATCGACATGTGTCGTGGCCCGCACGTACCG
>JAYYHP010000310.1:0-5087 GCA_036148335.1 Pseudomonadota bacterium | reverse complement strand
CCGTTAACTACAAAGACGCCTTGTCTGCGAATGGTAATCGAGGTGTGACCAAGGAGTACCCCCACACCCCTGGGATTGATGCTGCTGGTGTCGTGCTGAAAAGCCAGGATGAGCGTTTTGCAGCGGGCGACGAGGTAGTGGTGTTTGGCTATGACCTCGGTATGAATACGGATGGCGGCTATGGTCAGAAAATCCGTGTGCCTGCATCGTGGGTGCTGCACAAACCTGCGGCACTGACGCTTGCTGATAGTATGGCCTGGGGCACCGCCGGGTTTACGGCAGCGCTGAGCGTACAAAAGCTCGAGCGCATGGGCATTGTCCCGGACAAGGGCCCGGTGCTGGTAACCGGGGCAACCGGTGGCGTTGGCTCTGTCGCGGTGGCTTTGTTAGCTAAGCTGGGCTTCGGCGTGATTGCTGTGTCGGGTAAGCCAGAGCAATCCGACTGGTTGCTTGAGCTGGGCGCGACCAAAGTGATTGGTCGCGATGATGTATTGGCACTCAAAGGCAAAGCCATGGCCAAACCTATGTATCAGGCCGCGGTCGATACCGTGGGTGGCGATATGGTGTCGGCCATTATTCCTCAGCTGATGCCAGAAGGAGCGGTGACTACGTGTGGTATGATCGCAGGCATCAAACTTGAGGCCAGCGTCTTCCCATTCATTCTGCGTGGTGTGAGTTTGCTCGGTGTTGATTCCGTTGAGATTCCACTGGCAGAAAAACAAGCGGTGCTCGACAAGGCTGCCAACGAGTGGGCGTTACCAACTCTATCTGCCATGACCACAGAGGTCGGACGGAATGACCTGCCAGCCGTACTTGAGAAAGTACTGAATGGGCAGGGCACAGGCCGCTATCGTGTGGATCTCAATCGCGACTGACGACATCAGTGGTCGGCATTGAGTATAAACAAGCGCGAAGCGCGCCTCAGTCCCGTCGTAGTCGATCGCTGACTGCGATGGGGTTGGGGTAGTTGAATACCACGATATAGCTCGAGATCACAAAGGTGATGATAGCCGTCGCCTGAATCAGCAGTGACGCACGCTCACTGAGCAGATTCGCTTGCACAGCCACAAAAGCGACCAGCAGTGAAAACTCGCTGATTTGCCCAAGTCGGAACCCCACATCCCAGGCCAACCCCGGCCGTTCACTGACACCGCCAAGCAGTACACGAAAGGTTGCTGGCTTAAGAATCAGAATGGCGCCTGCCAACATCGCTGCGCCAATGGCAACGTCCCCCAGTAATCCCAAGTTGACGCCGGCGCCCAAGGTAAAGAAGAACATCACCAGAAAGAAATCCCGCAGCGGCTTCAGACTGATGGCCATAAACTGAGCGATCGGACTGGTGGCCAGAGTAACGCCAGCAATGAAAGCACCGATTTCGGCAGACAGCCCCAGCATGGCGGCGCCTTCGGCAACGGCCAGACACCAGCCAATGGCCATGATGAAAAGATATTCCTGATAGCGGTCGAAGCGTCGAATGAGCGGCAGCAGTATCCAGCGAACGGTGCCATAGCACGCTGCGATCAATAGTGGCAGGGCGGCGAATGGCAGCCATACGGGACGTTCACTGTTGCCTTCCATAACGCCCAGTAAAATCAGGGTCAGGATGGCGATCATGTCCTGAATCAGCAACAGGCCAACCATGAGTTCGCCACTGTGTTTGTGGTGTAGCACGGTGGTGGGGAGTAGTTTTAATCCAATGATGGTACTGGAGAACATCATGGCAAGGCCGACGATCAGGCTGTCCATGGTGCCATAGCCCAGCAGCCGGGTGATGCCGAAGCCTGCGCTGAAAAACACTAGTGAACTCGCCAGTGCGACCCAGGTGGCTTTGCGTAAAACGGCGATCAAGGAGGACGGCTGCATGTCCAGGCCCAGCAAGAACAGCAGGAAGATGATACCGACGTGGGCCATGCCAGTCAGTAGTTCTGGATGCTCGATCCATGCCATGCCGTACGGGCCGGCGATGGCGCCTAAGGCGATGTAGGCAATTAAAACGGGCTGGCGGGTATAGAGTGCAAAGGTGGCAAGTACCAGAGCCCCTGCAAAGATAAGAAAAAACGAAAAAACAATGTCCTGTGGCATAACGCTCCCCAACTATGCCTTAAAGACTAAGGCAGAGTTGAGGAGATCGCTACAGAAAGATTCGCAGGAATCAGCTCAGGCGACGACGGAACAGCGGGCGCTGGTCATTGGCGTCATTCTGGTACGGCGAAGTAAAGGTTGAGAAGGCCGCAATGGCATCCTCAACAATCTGGTCGTCGCGCAGTGCGTAGCTGTCGAATCCGCAACGCTTCATGAAGAATACTTGATCAATCAGCACGTCACCGACGGCACGTAGTTCACCGGTGTAACCGTATTTCTCGCGCAACAGGCGGGCAGCAGAGTAACCACGGCCATCAGCAAACTTAGGAAAGTCGATGCAGATGCGCTGGAAGTTCGCTGCGTCCGCACCAATCAGGTCTGCGGTTTCGTCGCTGTTCAGTGTAAGTTGCAGGTTTTGACCGGTCAGCGATTCTTTGTTTTCCTGCCACTCCGTCAGGGTGACGGCCGTCAGTTCTGAATCTTCAATCAGACCCTGGGTATTAATCAGGTTTGCCATAGACGGCCTCCTTAAATGGGGTGTGGCCTACACGACGATAGACTTCAAGGAAGGATTCGCCGTCAGTACGCTGGTCAACATAGAAATCGAGAATCTTAGCGATGACGTCTGGCATGGCTTCGCGGGCGAAGGATGGGCCCAGGATCTTACCCAGAGACGAACCATTCGCATCATTGCCGCCAGAGTTACCACCCAGGGAGACCTGGTAGAACTCTTCACCTTTCTTATCAACACCCAGAACACCGATGTTGCCGATGTGGTGGTGACCACAGGCGTTCATACAACCGGAAATGTTCAGGTCGATTTCGCCCAGATCCCACAGGTAATCCAGATCTTCGAAACGCTTCTGAATATCTTCAGCCACTGGAATGGACTTAGCATTTGCCAGTGCGCAGAAGTCACCGCCCGGGCAGCAGATCATGTCAGTGAGCAGGCCCAGTGTTGGTGTTGCCATGCCCAGTGATTTCAGTGTCTGCCACAACTCAAAGAGTTCGGTCTGTTCAACGTCGGCCAGCACGAGGTTTTGGTTGTGCGTTGAGCGCACTTCTCCAAAGCTGTATTGGTCGGCCAGGTCAGCGACTTTATCCAGCTGCTCGGCAGTGATATCACCCGGTGGGGTGCCCAGCTGCTTCAGAGTCAGAGTAACAATCGCGTAGCCAGCTTTTTTGTGCTTGCGTACGTTGCGCTCTAACCAGCGGGCGAAGGCTTTATTCTCTTCGCGTGTGGTAACCAGTTCGGCCGGCTCGTCGCTCAGTGCTTTGTATGCAGGATCAACGAAGTGCTGCTTAACGCGCTCAAGTTCGGCTTGAGTCAGTTTGCCTTCGCCGTCTTTGATGCGGTTGAATTCTTCTTCAACCAGCTCACGCATGCGCTCAATACCCAGTGCTTTCACCAGAATCTTGATGCGGGCTTTGTATTTGTTATCACGACGACCAAACTGGTTGTACACACGAATGGTGGCGTCCAGGTAGGTCAGCAGATCTTCCTCTGGCAGGAAGTCGCAGATTTCTTCGCCCAGAATTGGAGTTCGACCCAGACCGCCGCCAACCAGAACGCGGTAGCCGATTTCGCCAGCGTCATTCTTAACGATGTTGATACCGATGTCGTGCATGGTGATGGCAGCGCGGTCTTCGTCCGGCACAGAGTTCACGGCAATCTTGAACTTACGCGGCAAGAAGGCGAATTCCGGGTGGAACGTTGACCATTGGCGGATGATTTCACAGTACGGGCGAGGATCAACGATCTCTTCCGCAATCACACCGGCATATTCGTCGGTGGTGGTGTTACGGATACAGTTACCACTGGTCTGTACGGCGTGCATTTGCACTTCAGCCAGGTCCGCCAGAATCTGCGGGCACTGTTCCAGTGCTGGCCAGTTGAACTGAACGTTCTGACGAGTGGAGATGTGCGCGTAGCCTTTGTCGTATGTGCGGGCGACGTACGCCAGCTTACGAACCTGGGCTGAATTCATGGCGCCATAAGGAACAGCGACACGCAGCATAGGTGCGTAACGTTGAACATAGATGCCGTTCTGTAAGCGCAGTGGCAGAAATTCTTCTTCTGGAATTTTGCCGTCCAGGTAGCGCTCCATCTGCCCTTTGAACTGGGCGACGCGCTCGTTCAGCAATTGCTGATCGTACTGATCGTATACGTACATAAAGATCCGGTTGCCTGACGTTATAGTTTTGGTTAGCGGCGAAGAGTATCGCAGCACAACCAATCAGAAAAGCGGAAAATATGGATATTCTTAATCAGTAAAACCGAATGGTTGGATGCATGCGTTGAGCGTGGTGGCGGTTTGAATTAATGGCGCCCTACGGGTTCTGCATCCAGCAACAGGCGCTCGGGGTGATCGGTGAACACGGCGCTCACACCCAGCTGATAGAGGCGTTGAGCGGTTTCGAAGTCGTTGACGGTAAAGCAGGCCATGGGCGTACCGCTATCGCGTACTTCATGAATCATGTGCGGTTCGACGAAATCATCAGAAAAATGTAGTCCCTCGGCATCCACCGCATCGAGTCGTTCCTGCCAGTCTTTGGGGATGGCCTCGACGTTTAAAGCACGCGTGTACTCAGGTAGGTGCTCGGCCGCTGCCCGTAAGGCCTGCTGATTAAAGCTGGATAACAGAATGTGCTGAGAGAAGGGCGTGCGTCGCAATGCCTGCTGCATGGCCCATACAGTTTCCGCTTCGCGGCCAATCGTGGGCTTAATCTCAAGGTTGAGGTTCAACTCCAGAGACTCGGCCAGTATCAGCAGTTCAGTGAGCGTTAATATTCGCTCGTCCTGATAAAACGGTGAGAACCAGCTGCCGGCATCCAGTTGCTTCAGCTCAACCAGAGACTTCTGAATGAGCAGCCCTTTGCCATTGGTGCAGCGCACCAGATTATGATCATGAAACACCACAGCCTGGCCGTCTGCCGAGATGGCAATGTCGACCTCGGCCCAGTCGGCGCCTAATTTAACAGCCTCGCGCATGGCGGCAGCGGTA
>JAYYHP010000309.1:0-8528 GCA_036148335.1 Pseudomonadota bacterium | reverse complement strand
CGTCTGGGTGTGGGCATCCAGGGTCTGGGCGTAGCCGAGAATTCGTACCAGAACGCTGTGGCTTACGCACTGGATCGTATCCAGAGCCGTGCACCGACCGGTGCCGTTGCCAAAGACAAAGCCGCTGATCCAATCATCGTGCACCCTGACGTACGTCGTATGCTGATGACCATGCGTGCCTTCAACGAAGGTGGTCGTGCGTTCTCAACCTACGTGGCGTCCTTCCTCGATACCTCAAAATACAGCGACGATGCCGACCAGGCGAAACACGCTGAGCAGATGGTGGCACTGCTGACGCCAGTGACTAAAGCCTTCATGACCGACGTTGCCCTGGAAAGTGCGATCGCGGGTCAGCAGGTATTTGGTGGTCACGGCTTTATCCGTGAATGGGGTCAGGAGCAGCACGTACGTGACCTGCGTATTACCCAGATCTACGAAGGCACAAACGGCATTCAGGCACTCGACCTGATGGGACGTAAGATCGTTGGTACCAACGGTTCTCTGTTCAAGCTGTTTGAACAGGACGTGAACGATTTTATCGCCTCTCAGGCAGACAACGCGGCAGCGGCTGAGTTTGTTGAGCCTCTGAAAGCGGCCATGGAAAACCTGGCGGACCTGACTCAGTGGGTGATCGATCAGGCACAGAGCAACCCGAACGAAATCGGTGCGGCGTCTGTTGAATACCTGCATACCTTTGGTTACGCCGCATACGCTTACATGTGGGCGAAGATGGCGGTGGTTGCTCTGCCTAAGCAGGACGACAGCTTCTACAAGGCGAAAGTTGAAACAGCTCGTTTCTACGTTAAGCGCCTGCTGCCACGATACATTGGTCTGACGGCTACCGTTAAGGGTGGCTCAGAGTCACTGTACGGTCTGGACGACGGCATGTTCGAAACCGCTTAATCGCGGATCGCATGAAAAAAACCGCCTTCGGGCGGTTTTTTTTCGTCGTAATGGAAACGCCGTGGTTTGTCCGACAATAAAGATCATGTACACTTGGCCCAATCTGTATATTTTTGGGGTCGGGGGATTCTGTGGCAGTGGCAAAGGAACTGGATAAACGTGTTGAGCGCTCCCGGCGCTTGCTGGTAAACACTCTATTGGAGCTGATGGCTGAAAAACCATACTCCAAGCTGTCAGTGGCCAACATCTGTGAGCACTCAGGCGTTGCGCGCCCGACGTTCTATCTTCACTTTCGTTCGAAAGACGATCTGCTGCGATACTACATTGAGCAGATGTTTCTTGAGTTTGCCGAACAGATTGATCCGATTCTGACGCGCTCTCCCAACGTTGACCCTGAAATCGCGGTGTTGATGTTCCGCCAGTGGCAACTGCACTCGGACGTTGCCCGCCTTTTGGTGGCGGAAGACGTTGAAGCCATTCTGCTGAATGAATTCAAAACCTACGTGGGCCGAACGATTGAGCGCTACATCGAAGCGCACAAGCTGAATATTGCCAGCAACAGCCGTATTCATTACGTGATCGATTATCTGGCAGGCGCGTCTTTCGCGGTGATTGTCCGCTGGATTCGTGATGACTTCGGTGAGTCGCCAGAAGAGCTGGCGGCGCTTTATGCCGACCTGTCTCGCCCGGGCCTGTTGCAGGTGTTGCTAAGCGGTAAACTCTAAGACGTTTTTACGCATTGCCTAACGAAAAACGCCCGGTTATGACCGGGCGTTTTTGTGTCTGGTGAATGAATCACCGGTTCACGTTAGGTCAATGTATCCGGCGCTTGTTGTCGATGCGCTTGCTGTGTATCCGGCTGACCTTACGCTGCGCTTTATCAAAGGCGTCTCGCAGCGCCACGTACATGTTTTCGTGTTCTGTTTTGTCGTGGTGGTCGTGGGTAATGGCCACCGTCTCTCCCGGTAATCCAACTTCCAGTGAAATGTGTGCGATGTTTCCTTTGTGGCTGTGGTTGTGAGGCAGTCCGACGACGGCGCGGATCCCGGTAATCTGGTCATAGCGTGATGCCAGTTTCTGGGCCTTCTCACGAATCTGATGCTCGATTGCGTCTGAGTGTTCGATGTCACGGAAAGAGATTTCTAAACCTTTCATAGTCGCTCCTTTGCTCAGTGGCGGAACCCTGTATTTGCACAGGATGGATTATTTACACTACGCCGACCCTGACTCAGGTCAACGGTGAGAACGTGGCAAAATGTAATTCATCACAGTTTTTGGCTCTCATCAGAATCCCCTGGGTAACAAACATGACACTATGGCGTCTGGCACGATATGGTACTCTGTTGGTCTGATGTAGGAGGATGGATGCAGGTTTATAACCTACCCGTTGTCTTCTTTGATTTAGACGACAGCCTGATCAACAAGGACGCGAACAGTCTCTGGATTCGTTGGCGTTTTCGTCGTGATCGCTGGGCCATGGTGGAAGCCGCTCTGGCCCTGGCTTCGCTGTATCGAGCCTACAAAAAGGGCAAAGTGACCCTGACCCGCCTCTCTAATTACTACCGTACCCGCACGCTTGGCATGTCTTACGATGAGTATCGTCAGGCCGTCGACGAGTTCTTTGCCGAGCGCGGTCAGCTCCATATCTACCCTCAGGCTGCGTCCTTGTTATTCGCTTATCAGCAGGCGGGTACTCGTCTGGTCATGATCACCGGAGCAGATGAAGTCGTCGCTCAGGCGTATGGGCGGGCCCTGGGCATCGATCATGTCATCAGTAACCGCTTTGATTGCGACGGCAAGAAAATTCGCGGCCTGAAAGCCCCCATGTGTTACGGCGAGGGCAAAGTAGAATTAGCGCAGGCATACCTGCAGTCGCTTGGATTGGGCTTTGAAGACGCGGCATTCTACTCAGACAGTCACGCAGATCTGCCGTTGTTGAACGCCGTCGCCCAGCCGGTGGTGTTGAACCCCAATGATCAACTCAATGAACACGCCCAGCAGCACGCCTGGCCGATTCTGGACTGGCGCTAAGCGATCACTCTTCAATATCTCAATCATGAGCTCTTGCTCTTTGGTTTCTGTTCACTCATCTCTGCCCACTCACCTCTGTTTATTGGCTTTTGTACTTCGACAGAGGCGTTAGCCGCGGCACCTGTGCTTGCCCGCACCTCAGGCAGGCGCTATAGTCGTGCCAACGTTCATTTTTATTCGGAGTTTGCGGTGTTTTTTCAGTACAGCCGCCCCCTGCAGCAAGGACAGCACTTAACCCGTCGATGGTGAGACACGCCTCTTTCTGATCTCGTATTTTGGTATCATTGCGTTTACTCACCCGAAGGTTTTTTATGACTCCGCAAGAATTTACTGCTCTGGCTGAGCAGGGCTACAACCGCATTCCGGTTGCACGCCAGGTCCTCGCCGATCTGGATACGCCGCTATCCACCTATCTCAAACTCGCTGATCAACCCTACACCTACCTGTTTGAATCCGTTCAGGGCGGAGAAAAGTGGGGGCGTTACTCCATGATTGGCCTGCCGGCGCGAGAAGTGCTGAAGGTAATGGGGCAGACGGTGCAGCGCAGTCGCGACGGTGAGGTGATCAGTGAGGAAACTGTGGCTGATCCACTGGCGTATATCGAAGCGTTTCAGGGGCAATTCCGCGTTCCTGAGTTTGACGACCTACCTAAATTTGACGGTGGTTTAGTTGGCTATTTTGGCTATGACACCATTCGGTATATTGAGCCGCGCTTAAAAAAATCCTGTCCTGACGACGAGTTAGGCACGCCGGACATACTGTTGATGGTCTCGGAAGAGGTTGTCGTCTTTGACAATCTCAGCGGTAAACTTCATCTGATTGTGATGGCCGATCCCTCACAAGACGACGCCCTGGCTAAGGCCGAGGCGCGCCTCGACGAGTTGCGCGAAACCTTGCGTGCGCCGTATCAGGGCGATGTGGGTAAGCTGCGTGCGCCTAAAGAGATCCGTGAAGAAGACTTCCGTTCCTGCTTTGGTGAGCAGGAATTTATGGACGCCGTCGATCAGATCAAAGAATACGTACTGTCGGGTGACATCATGCAATGCGTCATTTCACAACGCATGCAGGTGCCGTATGACGGCAACCCGGTGGATGTGTATCGCGCCTTGCGTACCCTGAACCCTTCCCCTTATATGTACTGTCTGAATCTGGGTGATTTCCATGTAGTCGGCTCGTCGCCAGAAATTCTGGCGCGTTTGGAAGACGGTGAAGTCACCGTGCGCCCGATTGCTGGTACCCGTTACCGCGGACAGACTCCGGAAGAAGACAAAGCGCTGGAAGAAGAGCTGCTGTCCGACCCGAAAGAAATTGCTGAACACCTGATGTTGATCGATCTTGGACGCAACGACGTTGGCCGGATTGCTAAATCGGGTGAAGTAAAAGTGACAGATCAGATGGTGGTCGAGCGCTACAGCCATGTGATGCACATTGTGTCCAACGTGACCGGTAAGGTGAAAGACGGCATCACTGCGATGGATGTTTTGCGCGCAGCGCATCCGGCAGGCACCTTAAGTGGCGCACCTAAGATTCGCGCAATGGAAATTATCGATGAGTTCGAGACCACTAAGCGCGGCGTATACGGTGGCGCAGTGGGGTACTTAAGCTGGAATGGCAACATGGATACCGCCATTGCCATTCGCACTGCCGTGATCAAAGACGGTGTTCTGAATATTCAGGCCGGAGCCGGTGTGGTTGCCGACTCTGTGCCGCGCCTCGAGTGGAAAGAAACCATGAACAAAGGCCGGGCTGTATTCCGTGCGGTAGCCATGGCGGCTGCTGGACTGGATCACTGAGGGGAGGAGGCGACTATGTTACTGATGATTGATAATTACGACTCCTTCACCTACAACGTGGTGCAGTATTTTACTGAACTGGGTGCGGACGTCCGCGTGTACCGCAACGATGAAATCACCATTGAAGAAATCGAAGCGCTCAACCCTGAGCGATTAGTAATTTCTCCGGGGCCTTGTACGCCGAATGAAGCCGGCGTATCCATGGCGGCGATTCGTCACTTTGCCGGCAAAATTCCTATTTTGGGTATCTGTCTCGGGCACCAGAGCATTGGCCAGGTATTTGGTGGTGAGATTGTGCGTGCCGGCCAGGTGATGCACGGTAAAACCTCCGACATTCATCACGCCAGTCTCGGGGTGTTCAGCGACATTCCAAACCCGTACAAAGCCACGCGCTACCATTCGTTGGTGATTGATAAACACAATCTACCCGAGTGTCTGGAGATTACCGCCTGGACGGAAAACCCAGACGGCAGCATGGAAGAAATTATGGGCGTACGCCACAAAACGCTGGCGATTGAAGGCGTGCAATTCCATCCGGAATCCATCCTCACCGAATACGGCCATAAATTGCTCGATAACTTTTTAAAGACGCCTCTGGCGCGCGACTGAACGGACGATCGAACGGAGAGAGTCATGGAAATCAAAGAAGCCCTGGCCCGCGTCGTAGAGCGCCAGGACCTGAGTACCTCTGAAATGATCGACGTCATGCGTCAGATCATGACGGGGCAGTGTGACGATGCCCAAATTGGTGCTTTCTTAGTTGCGCTGCGCATGAAAAGTGAAAGTATCGACGAGATCGTCGGTGCCGTGACCGTCATGCGTGAGCTTGCGACCGGTGTGTCGGTCAAAGCAGACAACGCCGTAGACATCGTGGGTACCGGCGGTGATGGCGCGAATTTGTTTAACGTCTCAACCGCCTCCTCGTTCGTGGTGGCGGCGGCAGGCGGCACGGTCGCAAAGCATGGTAACCGTGGTGTGTCATCGAAGTCGGGCAGTGCTGACTTACTGGAAGCGGCTGGGGTCAATCTGGCCTTAACCGCCGAGCAGGTCGGGCGCTGCATTGACGAGCTGGGCGTTGGCTTTATGTTTGCCCCCTCGCACCACAGTGCAATGAAACATGCCATTGGCCCGCGTAAGTCATTGGGCTTACGTACCATCTTTAACATTCTGGGGCCGATGACCAACCCTGCGGGTGTGTCCAATCAGGTGATTGGTGTCTTCTCACAAGCGTTGGTGCGCCCGATTGCCGAAGTGCTGCAGCGCATGGGCGGAGGTCACATTCTGGTGGTGCACTCCAAAGATGGCCTCGATGAAATCAGCCTCGCGGCCGAGACCTACGCGTGCGAATTAAAAGACGGTGAGATCCGTGAATTCGTGATCACCCCAGAAGATCTGGGCATTGAGTCGCAGTCACTGACGGGACTGGGCGTCGACAGCGCTGAAGAATCGCTGGCACTGATCAAAGACGCTCTGGGTAAGCGCGAAACGCCTGCGGGCAAGAAAGCCGCCGATATTCTTGCCTTGAATGCCGGTGCTGCAATCTACGCAGCGAACCTGGCCTCAACGCTGAAAGAAGGGGTAAGTATGGCGGACGATGCCATTTGCTCTGGTCTGGCGCTGGAAAAATTGAATGAACTGGTCAGCTTCTCTGGGTTGCTGGCGGAAGACAACGACCGCTGAGCGGCACCAAAGAATTGCTATGAATACACCGACCATTCTGAAAAAAATCATCGACACCAAAGCTGTGGAAGTGGCGCAACGCAGCGCAACGCTGCCTTTGAACGAGCTGAAAGCTCAGGCGCTGGATATGGACAAAGACGCACTGCGTGGCTTCTACCGTTCGATGAAAGCGAAAGTTGATGCCGGCTTGCCTGCGGTGATTGCTGAAATCAAGAAAGCGTCGCCGTCGAAAGGTATTCTGCGCGAGAACTTTATCCCGCAGGAAATTGCCGAATCTTACGAAAAAGCCGGTGCGGCCTGTCTGTCGGTTCTGACCGACCGTGATTATTTTCAGGGCCATGAAGACTTTCTTAAGGCGGCACGTGCTGCGTGCAGTTTGCCGGTGATCCGCAAAGATTTTCTCGTAGACCCTTACCAGATTTACGAAGCCCGCGCGATTAACGCCGACTGTGTGCTGTTGATTGTCTCTGCACTCAGCAAAATGCAGCTGCAGGATCTCGAAGGCATTGCCCACGAGTTGGGAATGGATGTACTGGTCGAAGTGCACGACGGCGAAGAGCTGGAAACTGCACTGACACTCAACACGCCTCTGGTGGGTATCAACAACCGTAATCTGCACACGTTCGACCTGACGTTGGAGACCACGTTTGGTCTGCTGGATAACGTACCAGCGGATCGTTTGCTCGTAACTGAAAGCGGTATTCTGGGCCGTGAGGATGTGGCGGCAATGCGTGAGCGTGATGTGAATGCGTTTTTGGTTGGCGAAGCCTTTATGCGGGCGGGGGATCCGGGCGAGGAGCTCGCCAAACTGTTTTTCTGACTTTTCGAGAGGCGGCTGATTAGCCGCCTTTTTTGTAGGCACCTTCGGTGGGCGGGGTTTTTTGGCTACTGCCGGGTCTTTGTTTCTCTGTAATAGGCAGGCTCCGCGTGGCCCTCGGGGTTTTTAGCTGCCTTCGGCAGGGAGGCTTTTCTGGCTACCGCCAGGCCTTTGTTTTTTCTGCAAGGGGCAGGCCCCTTCCAATCCTTAAGGTCTTTAGCCACCTTCGGTGGGTGGACTTCTTTGGCTGCCGCCGGGTTCCTATGCCCTGGTTGGGGGATTGCATCCCCCGGGCGGGCGGCCCATCCCCCTGCTTTCGCGCTTTCTGGGCCGTATATCCGGTATTTACTGGCTTTTCCGGCAAACGGCTCCGGCGGGCATCCATGCCCGTATGGAGCCTCGCTCGGCATCCTGCCTCACGTTTGCCTACAAAGCTGGCGTAAATCCCGGCGGCCCCAGAGGCGCATTGCTATTCCGCGAAACCTGTTCACAAAGTGAAAAACGATGTTGCCGCGAGATCACTATGCCCTTGTTGGGAGTAGCTGCCTTCGGCAGGGAGACTTTTCTGGCTTCCGCCGGGCTCCCATGCCCTGGTTGGGGGATTGCATCCCCCGGGCGGGCGGCCCATCCCTTTGCTTTCGCGCTTTCTGGGCCGTTTATCCGATATTTACTGGCTTTTCCGGCAACCGGCTCCGGCGGGCATCCATGCCCGTATGGAGCCTCGCTCGGCATCCTGCCTCACGTTTGCCTACAAAGCTGGCGTAAATTTCGGCGGCCCCAGAGGCGCATTGCCTGTCCTCGAAACCCTTTCACAAAATGAAAAGTGATGTTGCCGCGAGGCGCAGAGAAACTTCGGCTGGCGGGTTTTTTTGGCTGACGCCGGACCTTTGTTTTGCTGCGAGGGGAAGGCCCCTTCCGATCCTTAAGATCTTTAGCCACCTTCGGTGGGTGGACTTCTTTGGCTGCCGCCGGGTTCTGGGAGTAGCTGCCTTCGGCAGGGAGACTTTTCTGGCTACCGCTAGGCCTTTGTTTTTTCTGCAAGGGGCAGGCCCCTTCCGATCCCCTTTTTCCGGCGGGATGCCCTGATCCTTGTCTCTTGATACCGATTGGGGCGCGCCTGCAGCGGCCATCCATGGCCGCGTGCAGGCTTAACCGGCGTCCTGCCGGTTAGCACCCATCGTTATCTGCGATCTAGCGGGGGCATCACCAGCCGGAGTTTCTTCAGCGCTTCGCGGCGACTTCGTTTTTTATTTTGTCAGCGGGTTTTGCGGAATAGTAATGCGCCTCTGGGGCCGCCGGGATTT
>JAYYHP010000308.1:0-8333 GCA_036148335.1 Pseudomonadota bacterium | reverse complement strand
GGTGAAACCTGGTGGGCATCCGCCATCCTTGAAGGTGCGCTCGACGAACAAGGTATGGTGTGCGACTTCGGCGTAGTAAAGAAAGTTCTGCGCCATTGGTTAGACGATCGGGTGGATCATCGTCTGGCCGTGCCAGTTCGCTCCGACAAACTCAGCCTGACACACCAGGATGATCGCATTGAGCTTGAGTTCCGCTCAGACCGCGGCGTGATCACCATGTCCGCCCCGGAACAAGCGGTCGCCTTGGTCGATACCGACGTGATTACCGCCGAATCTTTATCTCAGTGGTGCCGCAAGCTACTGACGTCTCACTTTGCCGACAGCATCGATCAGCTGACACTCGATTTCACGCCAGAAGCGATTGACGGTGCTTTCTATCACTATTCTCACGGATTGAAGAAACATCAGGGTAACTGCCAGCGTATCGCGCATGGTCACCGCTCACGTATTGAAGTCTGGTTAGATGGCGCGCGCGACGCCAGCGAAGAGCAACACTGGGCAGACGCTTGGGCGGATATTTATCTCGCCTCGGCGGAAGACGTGTTGTCGCAGACGGCCGATGAATATCGATTCGAGTATCAAGCCGAGCAAGGCCACTTTGCCCTGACCATGCCCACCGCACATTGCTACATCATCGATACCGACAGCACGGTGGAGTGGATCGCCCATTATCTGGCAACGCAGATCAAACAGCGTCATCCGGAAAAGCACGTCCGGGTGCGTGCTTTTGAAGGGGTTAATAAAGGGGCACAGGCAGAAGCCTGAACAGGCGCGGCTTATTACAGTAGCGCTGCGAACTCACTTTAGCCTCGCTGCGCCGCTCCAACCCTTGCTTCGAAACTTTAAGCCCTAAGCCCTATACCCTAAGCCCCGAACCTTAAGTAACGTCCTGCATCGTGCTTTGTTCTGCTTCCATTTTACGACGCAGTCGCTTTTGTCCCAGCACAAACAGAATGATGGCCACCGGCAACAGGAACCACATGTATTCCTGCAACTGCTCACCAAATTGCTTACCCAAATAGAAGGTCGTCACAAACAGACCCGCCGCCCAGACAATAATGGACGCCAGATTCGCCAGACAAAACGGCACGACAGGCACCCGAGCCAACCCACAAGCGATATAGCCGAATGTACGTAATCCCGGCATACAACGAATCAGCATCAGCTGATGCCAGGGTGACTTGCGCAACGGCTGGACCTGCTTACGGATAATCGGGTGGCGCAGCTTGCGTCGTAACTTAGGCCATTCCAGTGCCGCCCGGCCAAACAGATACAAGGCGGTATCGCCAATAAACATCCCGAGACACACCGCAAAGAAAGCCAACCCCGGCGCCATACGCTCACTGGCGGCCAGCAAGGCAGCACCAATAATGGCCAAATCCTCAAGCATAAAGGTCGAAATAACGACCACCAGCACCGGCCAGGCTGGGTGATTAAAATAAGTGAGTAAGCCGTCTAACATCGCCGTCTCATCGGTCTCAGGTAGCAAAAGAACGGGCGATTGTAGCAGAAGTGATCCCTTTGCCTCAGCACTGGCAAGTTTTTGTCATGTAATCGCCCGCGGAGGGCTGAGATTGAATGAAAAATCCGGTAAAATCCGCGGCCTTCTGAGTCATCAACCGTTGAGAGACCCCCATGGAACTGTCTGCACTCACTGCAATCTCCCCGCTGGACGGCCGCTACGGCAGCAAAACCCTGCCTTTACGTGCTGTTTTCTCTGAATTTGGCCTGATCCGCGCTCGCGTGGAAGTCGAGATCCGCTGGTTGCAGCGTCTGGCCGATCATGCCGAGATCAGCGAAGTGCCA
This sequence comes from Pseudomonadota bacterium, assembly GCA_036148335.1. Taxonomy (GTDB): domain Bacteria; phylum Pseudomonadota; class Gammaproteobacteria; order Pseudomonadales; family Oceanobacteraceae; genus Thalassolituus. Next base: position 6,527 of record JAYYHP010000308.1, on the reverse strand, counting down.
GCGTTCTCTGACGCGACTCAAGCGCTCCTGAACAGCATCGTGGATAACTTCAGCGAAGCCGACGCTCAGCGCGTAAAAGACATTGAAGCTACCACCAACCACGACGTGAAAGCCGTGGAGTACTTCATCAAAGAGAAGTTCGTAGACAACCAGGAGCTGCAAGCGGTTAATGAGTTCGTTCACTTCGCTTGTACTTCCGAAGACATCAACAACCTGTCTCATGGCCTGATGCTGAAAGGCGGTCGCGACGTGGTCGTACCAGTCATGCAGAAAATCGCTGACGATATTCGCAAGCTGGCACACGATTACGCTGGCCTGCCAATGCTGTCCCGTACCCACGGCCAGACCGCCTCCCCAACCACACTGGGCAAAGAAATGGCCAACGTGGTTGCTCGTCTGGAGCGCCAGATTGCGCAGATCAATGCGGTTGAACTGCTGGGCAAAATCAACGGTGCCGTCGGTAACTACAATGCGCACCTGTCGGCCTACGCGGACGTCGATTGGGAAGCCAACGCTGAAACTTTTGTGACCTCTTTGGGCCTGACCTTCAACCCATACACCACTCAGATTGAACCGCACGATTACATCGCCGAACTGTTTGATGCCATCGCACGTTTCAACACCATCCTGATCGACTTCGATCGTGACATCTGGGCGTACATCTCCAACGGTTACTTCAAGCAGAAGACCATCGCCGGTGAAGTGGGTTCTTCCACCATGCCGCACAAAGTTAACCCGATTGACTTCGAAAACTCCGAAGGCAACCTGGGCCTGGCCAACGCCGTGATGGCGCACATGGCTCAGAAACTGCCGATTTCTCGCTGGCAGCGCGACCTGACCGACTCTACCGTACTGCGTAACATGGGCGTGGGCATGGGCTACAGCCTGATTGCTTACTACGCGACGCTTAAGGGCATCAGCAAGCTACAGGTGAACGAAGCACGCCTGGCCGAAGATCTCGACAACGCGTGGGAAGTACTGGCCGAGCCAGTACAGACAGTGATGCGCCGCTACGGTATCGAGCAGCCATACGAGAAGCTAAAAGCCTTCACGCGTGGCAAGGCCATCACCAAAGACGCCATGGGTGAATTCATTGCCTCTCTGGATCTGCCGCAGTCCGCGAAAGACGAACTGAACGCCATGACCCCAGCGTCTTACGTCGGTAATGCCGAAGCGCAGGCGAAGAAAGTCTGATCGTTATTGCCTTATAGCCAGAAACCCAGAGGTGGATGTGCGGGGTCAGGCTCGCCGTAAATCCATCCCTGGAGGCTCCCGTGTGCTATCCGACCGCCATGGATGGCGGAAGTGCCGGAAACTGTAGGGAACAGATCCCGGCCTTGGCACACAGGGCCTGACCCCGCACATCCGCGTCTGCCATCACACACCTTAAGATTGCTACCAACCCGGAGTCAGCACGATGCACGTCCTCGGCCACCTATCTATAGAAGAATTCCTGCGCGACTACTGGCAGAAAAAACCAGTATTAATCCGTCAGGCAATTCCAGAGTTTCAAGCCCTGCTCGCGGCTGATGAGCTGGCCGGCCTGAGCCTCGAAGACGACATCGAATCGCGCTTGATCATCGAAGAAGGCAACAATGGCCCGTGGGAAGTTCGCAAAGGCCCATTCAACGAAGACGATTACCGGTCTCTTCCTGACAATAAATGGACCCTATTAGTACAAGCCGTCGACCACTGGATACCCGAGGCCGCCGAGCTGCTGGAGCATTTCCGGTTTATTCCATCCTGGCGGATTGATGACCTGATGATTTCGTACGCCGTTGATGGTGGTTCCGTCGGTCCTCACTACGATCAGTACGACGTATTTCTGCTGCAAGCCGAAGGACAACGCGAATGGCGTATCGGACAAATGTGTTCCGAAACCACCCCATTACTGCAGGGCCCTTCGGTACGTATTCTAGCTGACTTTGCGGAAACCGACCGCTGGGTACTCGAACCCGGCGACATGCTCTACCTGCCGCCGGGTCTGGCACACTGGGGGATTTCTCAAGGCGAGTGCATGACCTATTCCATCGGGTTTCGCGCCCCATCGGTTGCCGAATTGCTCGAACAAGCGATGGATGATCTGCACCCACAGCTGACGCCAGATCAGCGTTACCGGGATGCCGACCTGTCACTCAACCAGCAACATGGCGAAATTGATGCCGATGCCATTGCCCGTTGCCAGGCATTGCTGACTCAGGCGCTCAGCAACCCCACCATCGCGGCCAACGTACTGGGCGGTCTGATGACGGCGGCCAAATACCCAGAACAAGCTCCAGAGTTTCACCACGACGAAGCGCCCAGCGTCAGTGTCGATGCACTCGAGGAGGCTGATATCTGGCAGCGCCACCCAATGAGTCGACTGGCATACCACACCACACCACTCACCCTGTTCTGCCAAGGCGAATCTTTGCACCTTCCTGAGGAAGACATAGACGTGGTCAGTACCCTGTGCAATCAAAGTCAGTACTGTGCCAGTGAGCTTCGTCACTTGTGTGAATCGAAGTCAGCGACTAGGCTGATTGAACAGCTTATAAGTCAGGACATTCTGATACCTGTCGATTGAAATTCAATCACTTAGCAAGCACTCCTGTGACAGGTCATCAGAATAAAAAATAGACAACTGGCTAATTACTTTGTGAGTTGCCGCACAAGGACGAGCGTGCGGCACTGCTGCACCTGAGGAATTCAGGCAAGATGGCCGCATGGCTAACATAGCGTCAAATGGCCATGGCCACCCGACACGCATCATTGACCGGCAACCATCAGGGAGGAGTTTTCTTGGAAATCCGAGTCACAGACTGGCGATCATCTCGTACGCTTTTGCGTCGTATCCGCGACGAGGTATTTATCCGCGAGCAAGGCGTTCCGGCCAATATGGAATGGGATGAGCAGGACCTCAACGCCATCCACTTTCTCGCCCTCGACAGCCGTAACCCGGTCGGCTGTGCACGCCTACTCCCTGATGGAAAACTTGGTCGCATGGCCGTACTGAAACAATGGCGCCATGAGCACTGGGGATCACGCATACTCAATGCTGTCGAAGAATACGCCCGTCACGAACTGGGCCTGAGAGAAATCAAAGCTTCCGCACAAGCGCAAGCGCTCGGGTTTTATCTGCGCAATGGCTTCAGCGTTCGTCCCGGCTTCTACGAAGATGCAGGCATCCCACACCTCGATATTTACAAAGCCCCCGGGGGCAGCCGCAACAACGGTATGCTCGTCGCCGGCGAAGACACCAAGACCCACGAACTCGACTCCTTGCTGGCCATGCGCGGCTGGACCGAAATGGCCCTTGCCGCTGGTCCAAGGCAAGTGTGCCTGAGCGTCGCCAACCTGAGATTGCCCTACTGGTCACAACCGGACGTCGTTGAAGCACTACGCCGCTACGTGTGCGCTTCGCCTAGACGACGGGTCAAAATGCTATTCAGGGAAGAGACCAAAGACATCAGTGGCCACCCACTGGTGAAGCTGCAACAGCGCTTGTCATCCCGAATCAGCCTGGGCATTCATAGCGGTGTTGAGGAAGATTGCTTATTAACCGGCCCATGGGGCTACCTACTACTGACCGAGCCAGGGCACGCCCTTGCCTGCCTGAACGACCCAGCGCGCGTCAGACGCCGACTCAGCGACCTGACCATGCTGATGGATTTCGCCCAGCGGCCGCGCGAAGCCCGCCGACTGTCGATCTAAAAGGTGATGTCTCTGCGACGCTACCGATGTTGAATTGTCGCTGCACGAACAGAGTGAAAGCCGGGGTGGTTAACGAACTACGCCAGCGTCAGCTTCCACAACAGCACGGCGTGACAGGCCACCACCACCGTCGTTAGCACCAGGCGCAACACCCGATACCCCGCCGTGTAATGCTGACGAAAAATCGCAGTCTGCTCGAGTCCCAGTAAAAGGACAAAGCCCACCAGCAAACCAGCAAGGCCCGGGATTATAGGAACGTAAGTCATCCCCCAGCCCCAGAGAAAGATAAGAATCGCCGCGGCCAACTTCCATTGCATGCCCGCGACCGGCGTTTTCAAGTGCGCCTGCAACGCACCCCAACTGCCGCCCGCCATAAAACTCAGAATCAGCGCCGAATAAACAATGAAGCTACTTAACGCCCAATCACCTTCCAGGTACCCCAGCGCGGTGAACCCAATGAACGGAATTAACCCGGTATAACCTAACTTTTGCGTCAGACTCATCGTTTCTCCTGCTGCTTACTTATCTAGTTACTTACCTACCTGCCTACTAACTTACTTGCTTACTTAATCAATGAGCACCGGCCGCTAACAGCGCACTGACGCGTTCAACATCGTGCGGCGTATCAATGCCGTGACCGGGCGCCTGATCAATCACTGACATATGAATATTGACGCCATACCAAAGCGCGCGCAATTGCTCGAGACTCTCTGTCAACTCGATCGGGCACGGCGCCATCTCGCGGTAATCGTTCAGGAACGACACCCGATACCCATACATACCAATGTGGCGATACACCGGCATACGGCCAGTTACTTCATCCTGACGCTCTTTGTAGAGATCACGATCAAAAGGAATCGGGGCTCGGCTGAAGTACATAGCAAAGTGACGCTCATTCAACACTACCTTCACCACATTGGGATCAAACGCATCGTGCGCGGTAGTAATCGGCGTACATACCGAACTCATCCCTGCGTCGCTGTTGTCCAGCAGCCCCTTCGCTGTCAGTTCAATCAACGACTTCGGAATCAAGGGCTCATCCCCCTGCAGGTTTACCACAACGGTGTCCGCTGGCCAGCCCTTAACCGCAACGACTTCGGCAATGCGCTCCGTGCCATTCTCATGATCGGGCGAGGTCATGACGACATCCGCACCAAAACCACGCACCACACTGGCAATGCGCTCGTCGTCAGTGGCAACTACCACATCATCGGCGCCGGCTTCCATGGCCCGCTCATAGACGTGCTGAATCATCGGCTTACCCGCCAGATCAATCAGGGGCTTACCCGGCAAACGACTCGAGGCGTAACGCGCCGGAATAACAATCTTGTAGCCAGACATCAGTCTTCCTTATAAAAGTCTTTGTACCAATCCACGAACTTACCGATCCCGTCGGCTAGTGGCGTATTCGGGGCGAAGTCAACGTCGGCCGCCAGGTCATCGACGTTGGCGTAGGTCGCCAGCACATCGCCCGGCTGCATATCCATGTAGTGTTTATCGGCTTCCACGCCTAACGCACCCTCAATGGTCTCAATAAAGGTACCGAGCTCGACCGAGTTATGGTTGCCGATGTTATAAATCTTGTAAGGCGCTGAGCTACGTGAGCAATCGCCAGACTCTGGCGTCCAGTCAGCCACAGGCTCCGGCGCCTTCATGGTAATGCGAACCACACCCTCTACGATGTCATCAATATAAGTGAAGTCACGCTGCATTTTGCCATGATTGAAGACATTGATCGTTTTGCCTTCGAGAATTGCCTTAGTGAAGCTGAAATAGGCCATGTCCGGACGCCCCCACGGGCCGTACACCGTGAAAAAGCGCAATCCGGTGGTGGGCAAGCGATACAGATGCGCATAGGTGTGCGCCATCAACTCATTGGACTTTTTGGTGGCCGCATACAGAGACACTGGATGATCCACACGATCACCCGTGCTGTAAGGCAGATGCGTATTCAGACCGTATACCGAGCTGGAGGACGCGTACACAAAGTGCTCGACCTCGTGATGACGGCAGCCTTCCATCACATTCACAAAACCAATCAGGTTACTGTCTACGTACGCATGCGGGTTAGTGATGGAATAACGCACACCCGCCTGGGCCGCCAAGTGAATAACACGATCAAAACGGTGGGCATTAAACAGCGCTTCCACCGCAGCGCGGTCAGCCAATTCCAGTTGTTCAAACTGAAACCCCGGCAGCGGCGTCAGCCAACCCAAACGACCATGCTTTAACGCCACATCGTAGTAATCGTTCACGTTATCGACACCGACAACCTCATGTCCCATTTCTACCAGCTTCTTACTGGTGAAAGCGCCGATAAACCCTGCAGCGCCTGTCACTAAGATCTTCATAATTTCTTATCTTCAAATTCTGGAAGCATGGCTTTGATGTATGCCTCCTCTAAGGGCATACGACTGCCAAGAACAATATCAGCGACTTCTCGTGCCACGCCCTTCCCACCCTGGCTATCCGTAACCAGATGAGCACGATCACGCACCATCCAGAACGCATCGGCCGGAGCAATACCCAACCCAACGCGAGTCATCACCTTGAGATCAATGACATCGTCGCCGACGTAACAGACTTCCTCGGGCAGCACATCCAGACTGCTCATCAGCTTGGCCAGCACCGGCCACTTATCTTTCGTCCCTGGGAAAAAATGAGTAATGCCCAGATCCCCGGCGCGCTTTTTCAGCGGCGCTGAATCTTTGGCTGAGATAATGGCCGTATCAATACCAAAGGTCTGCAGGAGCTTAATACCCACGCCGTCTTTTACATTGAAGTGTTTCACCTCCTCACCGGAGGCAGAATAGGTCAGCGTGCCATCGGTAAGC
>JAYYHP010000307.1:0-8411 GCA_036148335.1 Pseudomonadota bacterium | reverse complement strand
ATCGATGCTGCCTTCGCAAGGCGTCACCGTCAGCACCTGATTACCACCACCAGAATCAAACAGTTCTTTTACCTGGCCCAGTACCACACCTTCGGTATTCACTACCTTCAGTCCGATCAGCTGGAACCAATAATGTTCATCTTCTTCAAGCTCAGGAAGCGCCTCTTCAGGAACCCCAACCTCACATTGATGTAAGCTCAACGCCAGATCGCGGTCTGTAATGCCCTGAAGGCTTGCCACCAGACCTTTACCCTGGGGCTTGCCCTGCAATACCTTGAACTCCTGCCACTGTCCGTTTTTACGAATGTGCCAGATCGGGTATTCCAGAATGTTGGTCATTGGCTCTGTGTAGGAATACACCTTCACCCAACCTTTGATACCAAACGCAGTGGTAATTTTGCCAAGCACGCGAATGTCTTGCTGAGCCACTGCTTACCCCCGGTTATGCCGACTTACGCTTTTTTAGCGTCTTTCAGCAGCTTCTTAACACGGTCAGTTGGCTGTGCGCCTTTACCTACCCAGTACTCAACACGCTCAAGGTCGATACGCAGGGTTTCTTCCTGGCCACGAGCAATCGGGTTGAAGAACCCAAGGCGCTCGATAAAGCGACCGTCGCGAGGCATGCGCGCGTCAGCTACGTTGATGTGATAAAAAGGACGTTTTTTAGAGCCGCCACGGGCTAAACGAATAACTACCATAAAGTGTTTTAACTCCGGTCGTTTTATCTGATGGTGAGTTTTGAAATCGCTCACCGTTTAACAACCCTGCCGATCAAAACGACCGTCAGGGACCTGCAGGCCCATTGAGCCCACATAAAAAGGGCGCGTAGTGTAAGGGATATTGAGCAAGAATGGCAAGAAAAACTCGGCACGAAGAGGGGATGGTCAGGCAGGTCCGGGCTGGCAGCCGGGCCATCGTCCTTCAGGCCTGTTTATCTGAGATCGGTTCGACCCAGAATGCGCCGACTTCTTTACGTACCACACGAACCCGAGTGCCTTGAATCAGCGGCTGGACGCTACGAAGCGTCCAGTCAATTCCTGAGTAACGCACCTGCGTTCCGCCGTCCTTGTCAATGTCGGCGTCCAGTTCAAACTCAAGGTCATTCGCAAAGTCTCCCGAGTTGCCAGACGGAGGAGCGACTTCGGTAGTTTGCATACGACGTAGGGGCTTCCATAGCACCAGTGTCACGAACACCGACGCCAGACTCACGCTCCAGATAGCCGCCGCCATGGTCTCCGGAATCAAACCAAGCAACATTAAGACGCCGGATAACAACAAGCCCAAACCAAGAAACAACAGAACGAAAGTTCCCATCCCCAGCAGTATGATTTCTACCGCTAACAGAGCAAGCCCCGCGATCAACAGCCAGGTAGATAAATCAACCGAGTTCACGACGAGCCTCCACGGCCAAGTTTATTGGCGATACTTAACGACTGCGCAACGACACTGGCAATGTCAGTGGCGCCATCCGGTAACAATACAACCGACGACTCTTTGGCAATGGCTTGCTTGGCTTCAATGGCTTTCGTACCCAGTTCCAACTGCACTGCTTTCTGACCTTCTACCGTGTTGGCCGCCTGACCGATCGTTGCCAATGCTTCCGCTTGTGCCTCAGCCACGCGACGGATGGCTTCCGCCTCACCCTCGGCTCGCAGGATTTGCTCTTGTTTGTCGGCTTCGGCGTTAAGTACCGTAGAGCGTTTTTCACCTTCGGCAATATTGATGGCCGCCTGACGCGTGCCCTCAGACTCGAGAATGTGTGCACGCTTCACCCGCTCAGCTTTCATCTGCGCTTCCATTGCCTCCATCACCGACACTGGCGGCGTAATGTCTTTGATTTCATAGCGCATAACCTGGATACCCCAAGGCTCAGAGGCATCGTTGATTGATGACACAATACTGGCGTTCAGCGCGGCACGTTCCTCAAAGGTTTTATCCAGTTCCATCTTACCCAACTCAGAACGCATAGTCGTTTGCGCAAGCTGAATCACAGCGAAGGTATAATCATCCACGCCATAGGTGGCTTTGTACGGGTCAATTACTCGAAAATAGAGGACTCCATCCACCGTCAGAGTGATGTTATCGCGAGTAATAGCGGACTGGCTGGGGACGTCTACTGCTTGCTCTTTCAAGCTGCGGTCACCGGCAACACGATCAACAAATGGGATGATAAAACCGAGACCAGCTTCTTTGGTCGCGTTGTAACGTCCGAAACGCTCAATAATCCAAGCGCGGTTCTGGGGCACCAGAATGATGCTCTTTACCAAAGCAACAACCACAACCACCAGCAAAAAGGCCTGCACCGACAGCAGGTTGTTAAGAATTTGATCCATCATATGAGGTCCCTGTCATGTAAAAGTCTGAGGGCAGTTTACACAGACACCACCTGACGCGCACGCTCCTGCGCCGCCAAAGAATTGCGCGATAACCAATGGCGATTATTTTTGGCGTAATGATGTGCGATCAAATACGGCAGGTCATAGACGTTTTGCAGGACCTGAGTCATGGTCAACAGCTCCACTGGGCCACTGGCAACGACTTCGCCGTTTTTCAGTAGCACAACGCGATCCGCCCAGGCGGCCGCAAGCGCCATGTCATGCATGACTGCCACCACACCGACACCTGCCGTCGCAAACTCCCCCACGCTGTCCATAATGGTGTGCTGATGTGCGGGATCGGCGGCCGAAAAGCATTCATCCAACAACAGATAGTGCCCCTCCCCACTGGTCTCCCGGCCCTCCCAGATCTGAACCAGTACGCGTGCCAGTTGGGTTCGCTGCTGCTCTCCGCCCGACAGCCGCGGATACTCACGATCCCGCAAATGCCAGACATCCATCAAACGCATGGCATCGCGCTGCCAATGACGAGTCATGGCTTCGTCCTGATGCGGACTGCGCCCCATGGCCACGACTTCATGCACACGTAGCGGAAATGCCAGTGTCACGTTTTGCGGCATGACCGCCATGCAGCGTGCTCTTGCCCGAGGATCGTTATCGGCTTTGGACGATGCTTGCGGATCGAGGCCATTAATAAGCCGCTGATTTAACCAGACCGCCCCCTGATCGAGACGACTCTCTCCTGTTAAACAACTGAGTAAGGTGCTTTTTCCCGCACCATTGGCGCCGAGCACAGCGACACGATCCCCCGGATTAATCGTTAAACTGACATCCGTTAACAACGCTTTATCACCCACGGATACGTGAAGGTCATTCGCGTGCAATGTCATAACCATCTCCGGCTCTGTTGAATCAGCAATATAAGAAAGACAGGCCCACCAATCACTGCCATGACCAGCCCCACGGGTAGATCGGCCGGTGGCATCAGAGTGCGCGCCAACGTATCGGCTATTAATAAAAGCCACGCGCCTGACAATGCCGATAACGGCAACAACAAACGATGATCGGGGCCGATCAACAAGCGTAACAAGTGAGGTACAACCAGACCGATGAAGCCAATCATTCCGCTAATAGCCACGCCTGCACCGACCATCAGCGCAGCGCAAGCCAGCAACAACCGCTTGTCACGCTGAATGGAGTACCCCAGATGACGTGCGACTTGTTCGCCCATCAGCATGGCATTAAGCACACGTGCACGACTGATCGACACCAATAAGGGAATAGCAATCAGACAGGTAGCTGCGGTGATTTCTGTGGAGCGCCCATTGGCAAGACTCCCCATGGACCAGAACGTCATATCCCGCAACTGCTGGTCGTCTGCAACGTAGGTCAAGATACCGGTCGCGGCACCGGCCAGTACGTTGATCGCAATGCCTGCAAGTAGCAACAACGCAACCTGCGTCTGGCCATCGCGCGTGCCGAGGCGATAGATCACAAGAGTCACAACGAGACCGCCACAGAAGGCTGCCAGGGGCAACGCCCAAGGGCCGGTGAGTCCTTTCCAGCCCTCCAGCCAGGTCGCACTCAGTACGATGACTGCGACAGCCGCCAATGCGGCACCGCTCGATACCCCAATTAACCCCGGGTCCGCCAAAGGATTGCGAAACACCCCTTGAGTCACGCACCCGGCAACGGCCAGCCCAGCGCCCACGACCATCGCCAGAACAACGCGGGGCAAGCGCAATTCCCGAATCACCCAATCCGCAGAGCCAGCGACGGGCTGCCCTGTCAGCACATTGCCCAATGCCCGCCACAGATCATTCGACTGCAGTTCCATCGGGCCGGTCATGAGAGACCACAACGCGGTTAACAGACACAGACAGAGCACCAATAAACATGCCACCAACCCACCCGACCTCGGCCCTTGCCTGCTCAGAGCAGACCACCAGGCCTGCCCATGAGTTAAGCGCTTTATCAGGGGCTCCGTCAGTTTGATATTGGTGTCATTGACGGTCACAGCCTCGCCTTTGATTGTCACGGCGTCAGCTTTGACTGTCATGGCGTCGGCTTTGATTGTCACGGCTTCGCCTCGGCGGCCAACGGTCCGGCGGCCACTTGTTCAGAAGCCAGTATCAACAGAGACTCCAGAACCTCCGGCAACCGCGGGCCAAAGCCCAGCGCTTTCCCAACATCAATACTATGCACTCTCCCCGCTTGGGCGGCAGGCGTCATGGCCAGAGTGCGACTGACAAGCGTCTCGTCTCCAGGACCAGTGTGCCCGACCAGCACCAGCTCAGGAGACGCTTCAATGGCGCCTTCGGCACTGACGGGTTTGTATCCGGTGTGACTCATCGCATTCGGCAAGCCAAGCAGATCCAGCAGTGCTTGCGCCCCGGTGTTCTGCCCAGCCGCCATCAATCCGCGACTGGCCGCACCTAACAAGAACAAGGTTGCTGGCGGCTCGGACTGCACACTAGCAAAGCGCGCTAATGCGGCACGGCTACGGGAGCCCACCTCGCGAGCAAGCTGCTCGGCTGCCTCGGCCTTCCCCAGCGCCGCACCGACCTGACGAATCCGCGCTTCCGCGCCGGGGACCGTATCCACCGCCGCGACACGCTCGACCGCAATGCCGGCTGCCTGTAGTTGCTCGAACACTAAGTCTGGGCCCGCATCCTCACTGGCAATCACCAGAGTCGGACGCAACGCCAGAATGCCTTCTGCCGATAACTGTCGCATGTAGCCGACCTGTGGTAATGCCCGTGTAGCGTCGGGATAGCGACTCGTGGTGTCCACCGCCACCAACGCAGACTCCGCCTTCAGTGCGTAGATAATCTCGGTCAGCGCACCATCAATACTGACGATGCGCGGCTCAGCTGCGGTCATCGGCTCTGCCTGAGTCGGCATCGACAATATCGAAAGCATCGACAATATCGAAAGCACCGACAACACAGCGAGCACTGAGCCCGTCAGCAAACCTTGCACGACACCCGGTAAGCGAATCATGAGTCAGCCTCGACCGCCTCGACCTGATCCAACTTGGCGAAGTCGACTTCCAGCGCCGCAATCAGTTGCTGCCACGCTGGGTTTTCCGCCTCGCCGTTTTTGCGTTCACCAAACATCAATGCGAGTTGCTCGCCATGACTGTCAAACACTTCCAGTGATGTCACGACACCGTCACTGGTGGGTTTACGTACTACCCATGCCTCACCAATCTGAGTGGTGTCCGCATGCAAATTAAACCCAGGGTCCAACACGTTAAACCAAGGACCAGTGCGCTTCAGTTTGGATACCGGACCAGTGTGGATCTGAATCACACCCGGGCTGCCAACAAACACCATAATGGAGAGCTGTGACGCCGCGGCCGCCACCAGCGCTGCTTCAAACGCCGAGGTGGAAATCTCTCGTGCAAAGTCATCACGTACCGCCCGATAGGCGGTCGCTCGATTTGTATGATGTTTTTTCAGCAACGCCAGAAAATGATGAACGTCCTTCAGTTCACTCCAGCCTTGCTCCAATGCCGCAACGTCTAACTCCCTGTCTTCTATTCCCCCTTTTTCTGTCGTGAGGGGTAAGCGCGGGGCAACCTCGACCGAGGCTTCCTGATCGTCACTGATAAACTCCTGCACCAGTGCATCAAAGGCCGCCATGTCTGTGTTGTCACGAGCATAGATTTTGTGGACCGCCTCACCGAATTCATCAAAGAATTGCAGGCTACGGCGCTCACCGACCGGACTGTCCTCGCGCACTTCAAACGCGGTCGCAAACCGGTTGAAGAACACGCGCAGGTCAATCACCCCCAGTGCCAGCCCCATGTTTCCATGCACGGACAACCCTTTATATTGGCCAGTTTTCTCATGCACCATGGCCTCATTGCGCGTCAGCGCCATGACTTCGCCCAACGATTCTATGCGCGGCAGGATCGCTTTCGGTTCACTGCGTAAGCGCGTTACGCCTTGCCCGGTGCGTGTGGCCAACAACTCAGCCTCACTCACGCCGAGTACCTCAGCCGCATTCCGGATACGTACATTCGGGTTATCTTGCTTCAGTGCCTGCCAGCGTTCCGCCAGTTCAACGTATGCCTGATTCATAGTGGATTCCTTATTCGCTGTCTGACTGAAGAGGGACAAAACGTAGCGCAGGGCTGCCTGACGCACCGAGGCTGTAGTAGTTGCTGATTTGCAGGGTGAACTGTGCCGCGTTGTCGTCAGTGGCATCCGTATCAATCAGGTAAGTGCGGAAGTTTGGCCACAGCTTGTGACCACCGGCCAGGTTGTAGGCGTACCAACTGGTCTCGGCGAATAACCCGGTGCTGCTGTCCTGACTGTAGTGCGAAGTAATGCTGCGACCATTGCTGTCTGTCGCGCTGGTATATGCCGCCAGCGCTGTCGCATCAATAGCACCAAATACAGCGCCATTGCCGCTACCGTACACACCGCCGTTGGTCCAGAGGTTGATCGCACGAGCCGCTGTATTCACTTCGTATTGAAGCTCCCAATCTGCGCTGCTACAGGCCACGGTTTGAGCACTGTCGAGGTCGAGGCACACCAGAGTTTCGCCATCGGCAAAGGTCGCACTGAAGGTCTGCTCGCTGTCAGCAAACTGGACGGTTCCCGACGCCTGCGTGCTGTAGCGCACGGTCATGCTGCTGTAGCTCGCTTCATCAATGAACAATTTGCTGTAAGTCTCGCCATCGGCATGGCGAATCAGATAACCCACCGAGGTATCCGCACTGATCTGGTGAGTCTGGAAGTTATAGACATACCAGTCAGTCAATGCGGGTTCGTTGCTGTCCTGCACAAAGCTAAGTGATGCCGTGTCATACGCGGTCAGCAGCGCCTGAGCTTCAATGTCCGAATCAGCGTTCATGATCAGGTTGGCATTGGCACTGCCGTCTTCGTTATAAAACTCGGTCTGGGCATCGGCAATCGCAACGGCCACATTCCCGCTTCCTGAATCGCCTCCATTGACCTTGATGGCGGTGCGACGCAATGCCAGATGCCAATCAGTAGAAGTCTCAGGTGATTCGACCGTAATCACTCGTCCATCCGTGAGGCTGACGTAAACCCAGTCGGTATAGCTTGCCGCATTCACATTCAACGACGTGGCTTCAACGGCCGCCGCCACCTCTTCAACCAGCTCCTCCGTCACATCGGGCAGCACATCGGCAGTCGGATCACTGTCCGACTCTCCACCACACGCCGCCAACATCAGCATCGCCATGGCAGTCAGTCCCCATTTTGCAGCTTCACACGCTGCGCTGTTTGGTATTTTCGTCATTATGAATTCCCCCATGTGATTCATTGGTCATGCAGAACTGGTGAGTTAAAAGTTGAGGTCCAGCCCGAGATACGGGAACCGCCCCTCACTCGGGCGACGGTCGTAGGCATCGGCCGGATCACGAACGTTATCGGTAAGGTTGTTAATCCCGGCGAACAGCAGTAGGTCAGGACGCACCTGATAGCCGGTTTTAAGATCGAGGCGCGCGAGCGCCCGTGAATAGCGAATGTCGTTTTCGTTACTGGTATTGGTGGCCATGCCGTTTTGCCAATCCCAGGTCAGGGTGGCATCCCACGCTGGCGTCAGAAAGGTCGTCACCATACCCTTGGCGTGGTGCGGTGCGCGGTTCAGAAGTGGCAGATCCGTCCCCAGATCCACGGCATTGAGGTAGCCGTACGACGCTCGCAAAGTGACTCGTGGGTGACTGTACTGGAGTGCGATTTCGGCCCCAGCAGTGCGTGCGTCTTCGACATTGGAGTAGCGGTAAATGGCGACTCGACCGTTGTCCTCAAATTCACCCGAGTGTTCGGCTTCAATCAGGTCATACAGGCGATTCACGAACGCAGACAGCTCCAGATTCCAGGACTGCTGGTCCGTCAGTGTGGCCGAAAACTGACCGCTATAAGAATGCTCAGGCGTCAGGTCAGGGTTGCCCAACACCATGTAGCCATTAACGCTATGGTCGAAAACGTAATAACGATCCTTCAGATTGGGCACCCGATAGCCTTGCCCCACAGACTCCCGCAGCTGTAATTGCCAACGACTATTGAGGGGCCACTTTTGACGGGCATTCAGTGT
>JAYYHP010000306.1:0-3998 GCA_036148335.1 Pseudomonadota bacterium | reverse complement strand
TGGAGAGCTTATGAACCAAAGTGGGGCATTGGCGGCGCGATGAAGGTTGCAGGTAAGTTGCCCCGGCCGGTCTGAGTGACCGGCCTGATGCCTATGCTGAGCGGGGTGCGTCAGATGCGATAAGTCGTTTTGGTCATCACTTTGGACAGGGCCTTCATGCCCAGTTTGACCGGCAGAGGGAAGCGCTTGCCGCCAGCTTCAATCGCTGTGCTTGCATGACGCGCTTCGTCGTCGAGCATTTTCACTATCACGGCACGGCTTTTTTCATCCTGAGCGGGTAGGCGGGATAGGTGCTTGGTCAGATGATCGCAAACCTGTTCTTCGGTAGCGGCAACAAAACCCAGACTCACACGATCGCTAATTTTGCCTGCCAAGGCACCAATGCCAAACGACATGGCGTAGAAGGCGGGATTCAGGCGACTGGTATGGCTACCCAAGTCATTGATGCGCTCTTCACACCATACGAGGTGGTCAATTTCCTCGTTGGCTGCATGCTCCATGGAATCACGTACTTCTGGCAATTTAGCCGTCAGAGCCTGGCCTTGATACAGCGCTTGCGCACACACTTCGCCGGTGTGGTTGATGCGCATCAGGCCAGCAGCGTGTTTACGCTCGTCTTCGGTCATCTCAGCGTAATCGCATTCCGATGCCGGTGAGCCACGCTCGGCCGTGGCGGCGCCGGGCACCAGCGTACGTAGGGCTTGATCGGCGTTGCGGATCAGTTGATCAAACAAAGAGTAGCGTCGTTCTGTGGACATAACTTCGGCTCCGGAATGACTAATGCACCTATTTTACGCGATTCAGATGCCCGGTGCATAATTCAGGTCAGCGCGCGACACGCTGTTTTTGCAGAATCGCCAGTGCTTCACGCAGACGGCTACCGCTGGCGGGCTTGGCAATGATGTAGTCGATCCCGGATGCCGAGGCCGTGCGCTCTACGGAATTCGTGCTCAGGCCAGTCAGCATCAGGCTGGCGGGCTTCTGGCGAATCTCTTCATCCAGGCGGATACGCTCGGCGAGCTGCAAGCCCGACATGATCGGCATGTCGTGATCGATGAAGATCATATCGTACGGGTTACCGGCACGTTGTACGGTGCGAAGAATGGCCAGCGCTTCTTTGCCGCTATAGGTACTCTCGGCGGTGGCGCCCCAACGACGTAGCTGCTTTTCGATCACGGAGCGCAGCGAGGCGTTGTCATCCACAACAAGGACTCTCAGGCCCGTGAATGAGGTATCGGCTTTACCGGCGTTAGGGCCGGGATCTTCGCGGTCCATGGGCAGAAACAGGGTGACCGAGCCCCCTTGGCTGGTGAGGCTTTCGATGTCCAGCGCGCCGCGCATCTGGCGGATTAGGCCGCGCACAACGTACATATCCCAGGTGCGCGGATCATTGTCGTCTACCCGGGTATTACCCGGCTGCATCAGGCGCAGCAGGGAGTCGAGCGCCTCGTGCTTAATGACGGTGGCAGAAATCAGCATCTGAATGCGCAACCCCTGTGCCTGTTCGCCTTTGTAGTACGAGGTGGTTACCGTCATGCCACCGTGTTCGATGTAGGCAATGATGCGGGTCATGACGTTGTACAGTACGGTCATGACGCGGTTACGGTCACCGATCAGGCGCTCAGGGAAGTCGTCCGTGATGTCGAGCACCAGCTCCACTTGTTTACGTGAGGCCTCGTGCTGGAAGTGTTGCAAGGCGCGGTTGAGAAGGTGGGTAATGCCCACGGGTTTCTTCTCGAGTACTACGTCGCGTTTACGCAATTTGCCGAGATCTGACAGCTCGTTGACCAGTACCAGCATATCTTCACCGGCCATGCTGATGGTCTCCAGGTAATCACGCTGGCTTGCAGACAGTGGCGTGTCGCTCATGAGCTCGCACATGCCGATCACCCCATTAATTGGGGTGCGCAGCTCGTGGCTGATCTGCCCCATGGTGTCTGGTGGAATTTGTGCCGACAGAGACTTACTGACGCCCGCTTTGCGGATGTCTGTCATGAGCTGAGCGAAGAATAAACTCAGCACCAGTACCGCTGGCAGAATAAACACCAACAGTTCTTCAGTGACTTGCAGGCTCAGCAGGTTCACTTCATTCAGTAGTGTGGCGAGGATGCCCACGCCAAGGGCCAGTGCACCGACCCAGAGAGGCGCTTGAGCGCCTGGATTGCGGCTGCGTCGAACCCGTAACAAGATCAGCAGAACTAGCTGATTGACGGCAATGCTGGCGTACAGAACCAGCTCAGTGACGTAACTGGGGGAGAGGGGATCAGTGATGACAATTAATGCCTGAACCGCCATCAACGCCATCATCAGGCGCGGTATCCAGCGTTGTCGCCAGTGTAAGGCGGCGACGGCCAATAACTGGGCAATCAGGACGGCACTGGCGGTGACGGTTTCAATGCTGCCTTTGGGAATATGCTGGGTAATACCGACGGCGGAATCGAGCCCGACATTGGCAGGCACGTAGATAACGATGGCGAGACTGCCGAGTACACCGGCCCAGGCAATGGTCTGACGGGTGGAGAGCGCTGCGTAAGCGAAGTACAAAAACGCCAGCAAGACTAAGCCAGTAATCGCACCTGTGATCAGGTCGTGAATCTGTTCGCGACTGTTAAATTGATCGAGACTTTTGAGGGCAATATCGGTGTTCAGTAGGGCGTCGGTCTGAATGCGGATCAGGTAAGTCTGCGTCGTTTTCGGGGCGATGTATAAGTGATACGCATGGGCCTGATCCAGCGCGCCGTTGAGCGGAGGGCCGATGACGCGTTTCGGCTCAGCCGGGTCGGAAATATCGTAGACCTCAATGACATCGAGGCGCTTATTCGACAGGGTTAAAACAGCTTCCCAGCGCTCCGAAAAAGAATTATGAAGGCTAGTACGAAGCCAGATATTGCCTTCAATGGCACCACGTTTCAGTGATTGAGCGTGACTTGGAGTAAAGCGTAACTGGGTGGCTGGTGTCAGAATCTGTTCAATGGTCTGCAGACCACTGCTGTCTTCATAAAACCAGGTATAGCGGGTGATGCTTTGCGCAAAGGAACCATCGGGCAGGATGATGGGGCCGAGGGCGAGGGCTCGCAGCGGTAGCAAGCCCAAGAGCAGGAGCACACCGAGCGCCAGACGATAAAACAAAGTAGCCATGACGTTGGTGTGATCCCTCACTAGGTTGTGAAATTAGCTTTTTTCGCGTGCGACAGCACGGTAGCCGATATCAGAGCGGCAGAACATGCCTTCCCATGATACCAGTTTTACCAGTTCGTAGGCCTGAGCCTGAGCTTCGCTGACGCTGTTGCCCAGCGCGGTTGCACAGAGTACGCGACCACCGGCCGTGACTACTTCGCCTTGGTCGTTCAGCTTAGTGCCTGCGTGGAAAACTTTGCGATCTGCGCCGTCGTTTTCTGGCAGCGAGATAACATCGCCTTTCGGGTAGCTTGCTGGGTAGCCAGCAGCGGCAAGAACCACACCCAGCGCAGGACGTGGGTCCCACTTGGCCGTTTCAGAATCCAGCTTGCCTTCCAGAGCGGCGAGACAGTGCGCCACCATATCGGACTGCATACGCAGCATGATTGGCTGAGTTTCTGGATCACCGAAGCGACAGTTGTATTCGATTACTTTAGGCGCACCAGACTCGTCGATCATCAGACCAGCGTACAGGAAGCCCGTGTAGTCGTTGCCTTCAGCCGCCATGCCTTCCACGGTCGGCATGATAACTTCTTTCATGATACGGGCATCAATTTCTGGCGTGACCACAGGCGCTGGAGAGTAGGCACCCATACCACCGGTGTTCGGGCCAGTGTCTTTATCGCCCACACGCTTGTGATCCTGGCTGGTGGCCATTGGCAGAACGTTTTTGCCATCGACCATCACAATGAAAGAGGCTTCTTCGCCAGCGAGGAATTCTTCGATCACAACACGGCAGCCTGCATCGCCAAAAGCGTTGCCAGACAGCATGTCTTTCACGGCTTCTTCGGCTTGTTCCAGCGTTTCGGCAACGATCACGC
>JAYYHP010000305.1:0-2633 GCA_036148335.1 Pseudomonadota bacterium | reverse complement strand
GGGCAAAGCCGTCGATCACTTCTCGTTCAATGTGTTGTTGAATCAAGCGCTCGATGCCTTGTAGGTCATCAAACTCATCGGCGGTGACTAATGAAATGGCGTGCCCCTGCATGCCAGCGCGGCCAGTACGGCCAATGCGGTGTACATAGTCAGCGGCAACGTTAGGCAGGTCGAAGTTCACCACTTGTGGGAGTTGGTGAATATCGATACCCCGGGCGGCAATGTCGGTGGCGACTAATAGGGTAATTTTTCCGTCTTTGAAGTCCGCTAACGCTTTGGTACGTTGGTTCTGGCTTTTGTTGCCATGAATCGCCGCCGCGGTAATGCCGTCGGCTTCCAGCAGGCGGACGAGTTTGTTGGCGCCATGTTTGGTGCGGCTGAATACCAGTGCCTGATCCCATTTCTCTGTTTTACACAGGTGAGACAGCAGTTTGGCTTTCTTCGATTTATCCACCGGGTGCAGTTTATGTTCGATGGTTGCGTTGGTGGTGTTTTCTTTGGCGACGCTGACTTCGGCGGCGTTATCTAATAAGCCGTGCGCGAGTGTGCGAATTTCATCCGAAAAAGTCGCCGAGAATAAGAGATTCTGACGCTTTGGCGGCAGGATTTTCAGTACGCGCTTAATGTCATGAATGAAGCCCATGTCGAGCATACGGTCGGCTTCATCCAGGACTAGAATATCGAGCTGATCAAACTTGATGGCGTTCTGGCTGTGCAGGTCGAGCAAACGCCCCGGCGTGGCTACCAGAATTTCGCTGCCGCCACGTAGCTTTTGCATTTGCGGATTAATTTTTACGCCACCGAACACCACGTTTGAGCGCAACTTGGTGTGTTTGCTGTAGAGCTGAGCGTTATCCAGAATTTGCGCCGCCAGCTCGCGAGTTGGCGTCAGTATCAGCGCCTTTACCCGGTTAGCAGATGCCCGTGGAGATTCCAGCAATTTGTGAATAATCGGTAGGGTGAAGGCAGCGGTTTTACCGGTGCCGGTCTGCGCCGACGCGAGCAGATCGCGGCCTTCCAGTACAACCGGAATGGCCTGAGCCTGAATAGGAGATGGGGTGGTGTAGCCTTTTTCGGCAACGGCACGGGCAATGGGTTCAGCCAAGGCCATGTCTTTAAAAGTAATCGACATAAAATTCCTGACGAGTCGTTAACAACGGACTCATACGATGCTGGAAGCGGGGCTTCGAGTATCAAAAACGGGGTGTAATCTCAGAGTGGCAAGCGTGCTTGCGCAGAATCTGAAGCCTATGTGCGGCATTCAGATGTTGGACCTTGGCAGGCTGCAAGGGAGGCAACAGACGATGACGCAAGCCGTGTGGTCACGGCTGCGCGGAGTGTAGCATTGGGCGGATCATAGAGCCATCGTTTGCGTGTTGCTGGCCCGATGCTGAGTCTCGATTTACGTTTTTCCTATTATGTTTCAGCGTTCGATTTCAGCTTTTGGATTTAAGAGTCACCAGTATTTGCCCCGGTGCAGTGGCCTGTCCCGGCTCTCTCAGTACGTCGGAGACGATGCCAGCGCATGGGGCGGTGACTTCAATCTCCATTTTCATCGATTCAATGATGACGACAGGTTGCCCGGGTTTGACCTCATCACCAGCGGCGACCAGTACCTGCCAGACATTGCCGGATACGTGGCTCTCAATGGCGGTTTCGTTGGCGGCCAGAGTATGCGCGTTGTCACTTTCGGGCGGGGGAGTGTCCATGTCAAAACGTAACAGGCCGTTGGCTTTCCAATGTTCCAGTTCCGCTTGAAACGCCTGCTGCCGTTGGGTTTGAAAATCGTGGATGCCGGTGGCGTTGTTTGCGAGAAAGGCTTCGTAGTCTTGCAGGCTGAAGGTGCCTTCTTCAATTTTGATGGGGTATTGCCCCTGCGGAAATTGTTCACGACAGTGGTTTAGTTCGTCATGACTGACTTCGTAGAAGCGGATCTGATCGAAGAATCTCAGCAGCCAGGGTTGGCTGAATTCTTTGGTGCGTTTGTAGCGATTCCACATCTGAATGGTGCGACCAACAAATTGGTAGCCACCCGGGCCTTCCATGCCGTAAATACACAAATAGGCACCGCCAATGCCCACGGAGTTTTCAGCCGTCCAGGTGCGTGCTGGGTTGTACTTAGTGGTCACCAATCGATGACGCGGGTCCAGTGGTGTCGCCACTGGGGCGCCGAGATAGACGTCGCCTAAGCCCATGACCAGATAGCTGGCATCAAAGACGATGCGTTTTACCTCGTCGATGGAGTCCAGGCCATTGATGCGGCGAATAAACTCAATGTTATCCGGGCACCAGGGGGCATCGGCGCGGACCGATTTTACGTATTTATCGACCGCTTGCTGGCAAGCGATGTCATTCCACGAGAGCGGCAGCCAGACCGTGCGGGAGGGCACTTCAGCTTCGGATAAATCACCAAGCTTGGCGTTGTGCTCGAGTATCGAGTCGATAAGAGATTCTCTGCTGACGGTGAGGCTATCGTAATGCACCTGCAATGAACGGATCCCGGGCGTCAGGTCGATCACCCCAAGCAGCTCAGCAGTCTTCAGGCGCTGCATAAGCGCATGCACCCGCAAGCGCAGGCGAATGTCCAACTGCAGCGGACCATATTCAATCAGTAAGTAATTATCCCCAGCGGG
>JAYYHP010000304.1:0-13028 GCA_036148335.1 Pseudomonadota bacterium | reverse complement strand
CTCCGGCGCTGCCACAACTGTGCAATCGTCGCATTCTGCTGGGCATCAGTGGCGGTATTGCAGCTTACAAGAGCGCCGAATTAGTACGTCTGCTGAAAAAAGCGGGCGCTGATGTGCGCGTCATTATGACCGACGGTGCCCGGGAGTTTATTACCCCGCTGACTATGCAGGCCTTGTCTGGTAATCCAGTGCATTACGCACTGCTCGACCCGGAGGCCGAAGCCGGCATGGGGCACATCGAGCTGGCCAAATGGGCCGACCTGATCGTGATTGCACCCGCCAGCGCCAACCTGATTTCACGATTAGCTCAGGGCATGGGTAACGACCTCCTGACCACCGTCTGTCTGGCGACTGACGCGCCTTTATGTCTTGCCCCGGCCATGAATCAGGCCATGTGGCGTGACCCAATGACACAGGCCAATGTCGAGCGCCTGCAACGCGCGCATGGCGAGCACCTCACTTTGGTTGGCCCCGGCGCAGGCGAGCAAGCCTGTGGTGACGTTGGCCCCGGCCGCATGGTTGAGCCGGAAGACATTGCCAATGCCGTTGCCAAGCAGTTTGATAGCGGCGACCTTGCCGGACAGCATGTGGTGATTACCGCAGGACCCACACGGGAAGCGATTGACCCGGTGCGTTATATCTCCAATCACAGCTCCGGAAAAATGGGATACGCCCTCGCCGAAGCTGCGCGCGACGCCGGGGCTAAAGTGACGCTGATCACCGGACCGGTGAACATTTCCGCCCCCGATCGCGTGGAAGTCCTGCGCGTCATCAGCGCCGAGGACATGCTCAGCGCCGCCCAGAGCACATTGGCAACCTGCACCGTATTCATTGCTGCCGCCGCCGTGGCTGATTACCGTCCGGTGAATGTGGCCGAGCAGAAAATGAAGAAGTCCGACGATGACATGCACATCGTGCTGACCAAAAATCCCGACATCGTCGCGACGGTCGCGGCTTCGACACCCAAGCCCTTCACGGTTGGCTTTGCCGCAGAAACGCAGAATGTCGCGGAATACGCCACCGGTAAACTGGCGCGCAAAAATCTTGATATGATCGTCGCCAACGATGTGTCGCGCAGTGACATTGGCTTTAACAGCGACGACAACGCCGTCGAAGTCTTCTGGCCCGAAGGCCAGCAGCGATTCGACACCATGAACAAACACGCATTGGCGCGCGCCTTGGTGGCGCTCATTGCCTCACATCATAAGGAACTCTGATGCACACGCTGCAGGTAAAAGTACTCGACGACCGAATTGGCTCCAGCATCCCAATGCCGGAATACGCGACTCCCGGATCTGCTGGTCTTGATCTGCGGGCATGCCTCGATGAGGCCGTGACGCTGAACCCGGGCGAGACCACACTGATTAAAACGGGCCTGTCGGTGTACATCGAAGATCCGAATCTGGCGGGCCTGATCCTGCCACGCTCCGGCCTTGGCCATAAGCACGGCATTGTGCTGGGTAATCTGGTAGGCCTGATAGACTCTGACTATCAGGGCGAGCTGATGGTGAGCTGCTGGAATCGTGGTAATGCGCCATTCATCATCGAGGTCGGCGAGCGTATCGCTCAGTACGTGCTGGTGCCTGTCATTCAGGCCGCATTTGAGGTGGTCACTGATTTTCAGGAAACCGAACGCGGCGCAGGTGGCTTCGGGCACTCGGGTCGCAGCTGACCTGCAGACGACTGACTGATAACGACAATAATAAAACCAGTAACGACGCACCGTATTTCAGGGAGAGCAGCATGGCCAAATCGACAACGCCGGGATTAACCCTAATCACCTACACCCGCATCTGCATTTGGGTGGCTCTGTTGGTGATATCCGGTGGCATGGCCATGCAAAGCCTGCAGCTGAACATGCTGACGCAATCGGATGTGGACTCCCGCTACGCTCAAGCGGTAGCGGCTCAGACGAAGCAAGCACTCGCGACTCGCCTCGAAGATACTCGCCGTACGCAACTGGCTGCCAGCGCACATCCAAACACCCTGGCCGCACTGAGCGATCCGAGTGACTGGTCACAGTCGTTACAGACCCTGCTACCCGGCGCGACCGCCGTGGAAATCTTGCCCCTCGACAAAGCGGGTGGGCTGGAGAACCGATACAACTTTGCGGTTCAGGATCTGGTCAACCGCACGTTGCGCGGCGACGATATGAAACTGGAAGCTGTCCGCATTAACCAGCAGCTGCAATTCTTCTGGGCAAGCCCAGTGCCTGCTCAAGGACAACCTCAAGGTGTGCTGCTGGTGCGCTATGGCAGTGATTGGCTCGATGCCTTCAAGCGCGCGATTGATACTGGCCTCGGCCAAACCAAAGTTGTTCAGAAGCTGAGTGCTCAGGAGCGCAGCGGCATCGACGTACTGACCGCCGGACAGGTTCCTGACCGTGCCATTCAAGCCGTGAACCTGCCCATCAATGACTACTGGTTTTTGACCTATACACCATCGGATGAACGGCCCGTACTGTCACTGATGAGCCTGTCTTTCCCTTGGTTACTGACACTAGGCATTACCCTGCTGTCACTGTTCATCGTGCTCTTTATCCAGAAGAAAGCACTGCGCAAACACCGCGGTCATTTTCAGCAATTTCTTAAACGCTATGTGCAGGGTGACATCAGCGAGCGCCCGGATTTCAAACTCCGTTTATTCAACGAGCTGGCCGATGACGTGATCGATGTCAGCCAGCACCTGATGCATCACGGCACGTCTTCATCGACTGCCAGTCAGAAAACGGCCACTGACAGCATAGACCAGAATTCTGAAGAGCACCCCGCGCCAGCCGTGAAAAAAGCCATGCCACGCAATGACCTTCCGGAAATCACCGAAGAGCAGCCG
Source organism: Pseudomonadota bacterium (assembly GCA_036148335.1). Taxonomy (GTDB): domain Bacteria; phylum Pseudomonadota; class Gammaproteobacteria; order Pseudomonadales; family Oceanobacteraceae; genus Thalassolituus. The sequence continues at coordinate 10,196 of JAYYHP010000304.1, read as the reverse complement.
CCCGAGCATGACGACATTGCCATCGACATGGCGGACGACAAGGCCGTGCCAGTCCATATTTTCCGCGCCTACGACATTCGCGGACTGGTCGAAACAGAACTGAAAGACGACACCGTCATTGCCATTGGTAAAGCCTTTGGCAGCCTGGTGAAACGACGTGGATTTGAACGCGCGAACCTGGCGTGGGACGGGCGTTTGTCCAGTGAGCATCTGGCCGATTGCCTGCAGCAAGGCATGCTGGCGGTTGGCTGCAGCGTCAACCGACTGGGGATGCTGCCGACGGGGGCGCTATACTACGCCACCCACGAACTCGACAGTAGTTGCGGCGTGATGGTCACCGGCAGCCACAATCCGGCGGAATACAACGGCTTTAAAATGGTCATTGATACCCTGCCGCTCTCCGAAGCCGATATTCAGGGGCTGGCAACCAGCATTGAGCAGGAAGACTACACCACGGGCTACGCCGGTGTGCGCGAACAAGCGATTCACGACGACTACCTGCAACGCATCACCGATGACATTCAGCTCAGCCGCGATCTGAAAATCGTCATTGATGCCGGCAACGGCGTCGCTGGGCCAACCGCCATGGCACTGTTTCAGGAATTAGGCATTGAGACGCTTGGGCTGTATTGCGACGTCGATGGTAATTTCCCGAATCATCACCCTGATCCGGGAGTCGAAGCGAACCTCAGCGCCCTGAAAGACACCGTCATCGCCGAACAGGCCGACCTCGGTTTGGCCTTTGACGGCGACGGTGACCGCGTCATGTTAATCGATAACGAAGGCAACACCATCTGGCCAGACCGCATGATGATGTTGCTGATTGAAGATATTCTGCCGCGACGCCCGGGCGCCGACGTACTGTTTGATGTGAAGTCATCGCGCCATCTGGCACCACTGATCAACCGACTGGGTGGCCGTCCGACCATGTGGAAAACCGGCCATTCGCTGATGAAACGTAAGCTTAAAGACACCAAGGCGGCGTTGGGTGGTGAATTCAGCGGGCATTTCTACATTGCAGAGCGCTGGTATGGATTCGACGACGGCCTGTACACGGGCGCGCGCCTGATTGAAATCTTATCCGCGCGCAACAGCAGTGTGGCCGAGGTATTCCGCGCGCTGCCAGAGGATGTATCCACCCCTGAGATCACGCTGGATTCAACCGAAGCACGTAAGTTCGACATCATCCGTGCATTGAGCAGCGACGAAGAACTCACCCGCGATGGGCGAGTGTTTAATGCCGACGGTCTACGTCTTGAGTACAGCGACGGCTGGGGGCTGATTCGCGCTTCGAACACAACCCCACGCCTGACTCTGCGTTTTGCCGGTGAATCGGCCGAGACCATTGCCCGCATTCAAGACAAAGTGAAGCAGGCACTTACCCGTCACGCCCCGGAAATACAGACTCCCTTCTGATGAGTCATAGCAGTACTCCGAACATTCGGGGTATAATCGCGCCCCTCGAATAACCCGGTTAGCCGATCCATAGGAGCCAGCCAATGCCACTCACGCGTGACAGCGCTATGAACACCGCCAAAGTCCTCAGCGAAGCCCTGCCGTATCTGCAGCGCTTTGTCGGAAAAACCATCGTGGTTAAGTACGGCGGCAACGCCATGATCGACGACGAGCTGAAAAACAGCTTCGCGCGCGACATGGTCATGCTCAAGCTGGTCGGGATTAACCCGATCATCGTGCACGGTGGCGGCCCACAAATCGGCGACCTGCTGGAAAAACTGAACATCGAAAGCCGCTTCGTCAATGGCATGCGCGTCACCACCAGCGAAACCATGGACGTGGTTGAAATGGTGCTCGGTGGTCTGGTGAACAAAGACATCGTTAACCTCATCAACCAGAACGGCGGTAACGCCATTGGTCTGACCGGTAAAGATGGCCAGCTGCTGCACGCGCGTAAGCTGCACGTCACTCAGAAATCTCCAGAGCTGGAGAAGCCAGAGATCATCGACATCGGTCACGTTGGTGAAGTGTCCACCATCAACACCTCACTGCTGAACATGCTGACCAACAGCGACTTCATTCCAGTGATTGCACCCATCGGGGTCGGTGAAGATGGCGCGTCGTACAACATCAACGCGGACCTCGTAGCAGGCAAGGTAGCCGAAGTTCTGCAAGCCGAAAAACTGATTCTGCTGACCAACATTGCTGGCCTGATGGATAAAGAAGGCAAGATCCTGACCGGCCTGACCACGCAGCAGGTCGATGCCCTGATCGAAGACGGTACGATCTACGGCGGTATGCTGCCGAAAATTCAGTGCGCTCTGGATGCTGTCCATGCGGGTGTCAGCAGCGCGCACATCATTGATGGCCGCGTTGCTCACTCTACCCTGCTGGAGCTGTTCACCGACGAAGGTGTGGGCACCCTGATTACCAATCGCCGTAGCTAAGGATTCCGGATGACCGACAACGCAGAGAAACTCTCCCGCCGCGACCAGATTTTACAGTGCCTGGCGCACATGCTGGAAAGCAACCCGGGTGCCCGCATTACGACCGCCAGCCTCGCCAAAGAGGTCGGCGTCTCGGAGGCGGCGTTGTATCGTCACTTTCCATCCAAGGCGAAAATGTTTGAAGGCCTGATCAACTTCATCGAAGACACCCTGTTCAGTCGCATCAAGCTGATCATCAATGACTTTGATCGCGCGCAGGATCGCTGTGAAAAAACACTGCATCTGATTCTTGGCTTCGCCGAGAAAAATCCGGGCATGTGTCGTCTGCTGTCGGGCGATGCCCTGGCCGGTGAAACGGATCGACTGCGTCAGCGCATTGATCAGGTGTTCAAACGGATTGAAACCCAGCTCAAACAAATACTGCGTGAAGCTGAATTGCGAGAAGGCCTGGTGACTCAGTGTTCGGAAGCCGCGCTGGCCAACCTACTGACCGCCACGGTCGAAGGTCGTATCCGTCAGTATGTACGCTCAGAGTTTGGTACACGACCAACGGAGCACTGGAACGAACAGTGGCAAGCATTGAGTCAGGTACTCCTGCAGCCAAAGTCGCTGGCGATGCCTTGAGTTACTTTCAGGCTTGCTTCCCAAAAGAAATACCAGTCGGAAGTACGACCGAACGCCATGAAAAAAGCCGCTGAATGCGGCTTTTTTTCATTTCTGGATCTGTACCATCAAGGTAATCGAGCGGGATCAACGTCCTCAGGCAGGGTGCCCGCAGGATAAACGGATAAGACCCGTAGCCGCTCCCGAATGGCCTGATATTCGGTCCGCAGGCGTTGCAAGGCGGCTTCTTTTTCAAGGATGCTTTCTTCGGACGACAGGATCGCCTCCTGATAGAGTCGGATTTCCTGTCGTAGAGTATCAGGGACCTCACGCCCACGACGCTCGGTATCCGCGGCCGCCTGTTGTGCCTGCGCCAGCTTCTCTTGTAAGTCGGTAATACGACGCTTCTGAATCAGAATCTGGGCGTCGACCTCGTCTGTTTTACGCAGCAAAGCGCGGTCAACATCCGCAACGCCAGAATACAAACGCAGCAGGCTCTTGTCCTGCTCCTTCTGGGTCGCGATACGCGCCTGATGAGCGTCTTTTTCAGCTTGCAGGCGATCACGCTCAGCGATCTCATCGGCCGTCAGTTCACGCGGCACTTTGCGCAGCACCATGCCCTGCGCATTCAGCACTTCATAGCCAAGTGGAGCCAATTCCGCAGGCACAGAATCCTTAATTACTACCCGACCGTCCACGACGAAGCGATAAAGCTTACCGGCCTGTGCCGATAGGCTCATCGTTAACAACGCACTGATCAGGAGGATCGACCTCAGCATAACCACTCATTCAACGACCACAACAGGTCGTTCATTTAACTCCGTACTGATCCCGATACGCACTGATGGCATCTGCATACTGTGCCAGCGCCGGATCACCCGCTACATAATCTAGCACCTGATTCAGACCAACGATACTGGCAACAGTGATACCGAAGTCACGTTCTACTTCCTGAATCGCCGATAATTCCCCCTGACCACGCTCCTGACGATCCAGAGCAATCAACGCCGCGGCTGGTGTCGCTCCTTCCGCCGCGTTAATCATGCTCATTACCTCACGGATGGCCGTACCGGCAGTGATGACGTCGTCTACAATAAGAATACGGCCTTTCAGCTCAGCGCCGACCAGGTTGCCGCCTTCACCGTGAGTTTTGGCTTCTTTGCGGTTGAAGACGTACGGCAGATCTTTCTGATATTGATCATAAAGAGCGATTGTCAGCGCAGCAGAAAGCGGGATACCTTTATAAGCAGGACCAAATACGACATCGTAATCGATGCCAGAGTCTTCCAGCGCAGCAGCATAGAAACGGCCAAGCTTGGCCAATGCCGCGCCAGAGTTGAACAACCCAGCATTAAAGAAGTACGGGCTGACGCGACCGGATTTAAGCGTAAATTCACCAAAGCGCAGAACGCCCTGTTGGATGGCAAATTCAATGAACTCTTTTTGATACGTTTGCATAAGAACTTCCTGACAGCGACACAAGCCGGGTACAAATAACAACGATGCCGGACGACCGGCCTAACGGGAGTCACAGAGATATTCAGTGGCCTCTATGGATGCGGTATGATACACCCAACGACATTCGGGAACCATGTATGAGGATCATCACTCTCCACGTTGACGGACTGGAACAAGCCGTCGCCAATGGCTTGTATCAATGGCTGAACAGCGCCGACGTCGACGTTGTTGCGATACAGAACCTTAAGGCGAAGGAATACCAGCTCTCCGACGATGTTCTCTATCCCGAGGGCTTCAACGCGTATTTCTTTGACGCCGAGCCAGACCACTACAGTGGTGTCGCCATCCTGACCCGCGACATCCCTAAAGCCATTATGACCGGGCTGGCTCACCCAGCCTGGGACATACAGGGGCGCTTTATTCAGGCCGATTTTGACCACGTATCCGTGGGCTCAGTCCTGTTTCCTGCGGTGGATGAGCACAACACGCTGGAAGATAAGCTGGCCTTTCAGAAAGCGTTTCTTGATCACTTACAGAAAACCCGCCGCAAGCGTCGCGAGTTTATCTTTTGTGGCAACTTCGAAGCCGCTCATAAAACTGTCGATCTACAAGACTGGAAAGCCGCGCAGGAATCCCCTGGATTTTTGCCCGAAGAGCGCGCCTGGTTCGATCAGGTGTTCGGGCCAGTAGAGTTTGTCGATGCCTTCCGTGAAGCCAACTTTGGCGAAAACCAGTTTTCATGGTGGCCGGACGAAGAGAGCATGCGCCGCAACCTGAACGGCTGGCGTAAGGATTATCAGATCTGTACGCCGGGCGTGCGCCAATACGTGGTGGAAGCCCGCATTGAAAAGGCGCCACAGTTTGGGCTGCATGCAGCCGTACTCGTCGAGTACGAATTCGACGACGAGATCTAAATCAACGACGATGAGGCCTAAGTCAACGACGATGAGACCGGAACAGACTCAGCACACACAAAAAAGGGCCTATTAAGGCCCTTGTTACATTAACCGCTGGCAGTCAGCGGCTTGCATAGCGATGACGTTCGTTATAACGCCCGTTACGACGCAAGGGCCGCTTTCTGCAGTTCAGATAGTTCAGTAATGGCTTTCTGAGCATGGGCCAGCATGGCGGTCAGCTCATCGGCCGTAAAGGCTTCACCTTCAGCCGTGCCCTGAATTTCCACATAGCCGCCTTTCTCGGTCATGATGACATTCAGATCTGTTTCCGCGGTTGAGTCTTCAGCGTAATCCAGATCCAGCATGGCTTCGCCGTTGTAGATACCTACTGAGACTGCCGCAATCATCTGTTTCAACGGCTCGCCTTTCACTTTGCCGTTTTCTTTCAGCCAATTAATGGCATCGACCAGCGCCACACACGCACCGGTAATCGACGCCGTACGGGTGCCGCCATCGGCCTGAATCACATCGCAATCGATGGTGATGGTATTTTCGCCGAGGGCTTTCATATCGACAGCAGCACGCAGGCTACGGCCAATCAAACGTGAGATCTCAACGGTGCGCCCCTGCTGTTTGCCTTTCGCCGCTTCACGAATCATGCGAGAGCCAGTGGAGCGTGGCAGCATGCCGTATTCCGCCGTCACCCAACCCTGACCTTTGCCACGCAGGAAAGGCGGAACGTTCGTATCGACACTGGCGGTGCAGATAACTTTAGTATCGCCAAACTCCACCAGCACTGAGCCTTCGGCGTGTTTGGTGTAGTTACGGGTGATGCGAACATCGCGAAGTTGATCAAGGGCGCGGCCACTGGGTCTCATAAACTCTCCTGGAACGGATTCGGATTAACACGACTGGCATCGCCAGTCACAGAATGCGCGAAGTATAGCGTTTATCAGCCGCGAACTTTACCGCCGTTTTGAAATAGCAAAAGATGCTGTGTCGCTGTAAAAACAACACACGCGGCATAACCCATTCAAAAGCACTCTCCGGTCGCCAACCCAGCGTCAAAAATTCGCCTCTCGCTATCAAGCGTAACGCTACGTTTATTTTATGAAACTAAACGTATCTATGTATCAGTATGTAACACCTCGAATACACAGGGCTTGAAGCTTAAAGGTGTCAAAAATAGCGACAAACAATTTGTAACATTAACAATCATTCACAGCGTTTTACATAAACGAACGTGGTGAAAAATTCCGCAACGATACCATTCGGGTTGTGAGATCAGGACATTTCACGAAAACCCGTCATCGCCCTGCCGCGCTAGAAATTGGTCTGGCACCCGCCCTGGCACAACACGATGACTATGAATTTAAGACGCCATCAGGACCCGAACTTAATGAAAACGCAACGCACTGCTATGGGCCGTGTTTCCGCTGCATGCGCCCTTACCGCCATGTCATTTTCGAGCATGACCGCCACCGCGGATGATCACGCCTCCGCATGGCCCGAGCGCTTTACATCGCTCGGAGTTGAGTACAACTACACCTTGATCGCAGAAGGCCGCAAGCAAGCAGACGATGAGAATCTCGAAGATTTTCACGGCTACGGGCTACAGCTGGGACATCAGTTTTCCCCGGCCGTGAGCGCTTACATTCAGGCTGCCATGGGCGACAGCGAATCAACCAACACCGACGCTGACCTGGATATTGAAAGCTACTCCATCGGCGTACGAGCGCATCCAATGAGCGTTCATCAAGGTGAATGGCGTCTGTTTTTCGGCGGCGGTTATCGCTACAACAACTACGCCATTGATTTTGCCGCCCAAGCCAGCGACCGCGATGTCAGTGAGAACCTGTTGTTTGCCGAAACCGGTTTGCAGAAGCTGATGTTCAACCAGCGAATTCTCGCCGAGGCGGGCGTTCGCGCATTGGGCGAAGTTGAAGACACCTATTTAGATTTTCAGCCGTTCATTGGCGTCTCAGTATTATTTGGCCGCCAGTACCCAGAGGCCCCAGCACCCATCGTCCTCGACAGCGACAATGATGGCGTATTCGACGACCAGGACCGTTGTCCGAACACCCCTGCCGGCGATGAAGTTGACGCCCAAGGTTGCACCGAGAAAGACAGCGATAACGACGGCGTTCTCGATAAAAACGATGCCTGTCCTGACACCCCAGCAGGCGCGAAAGTCGATGCCTCAGGTTGTGCAGAAAAGCTGAAGGTTGAAGTTCGCGAGAACCTCTACATCGCCTTCCCAACGAACAGCGCGACCGTTCCAGCAAGCTCGATTGCTGATCTGGAAAATATCGCGCGCCTGATGAAAACCTACCCAACCACAGAATTGCAGGTCATGGGCCACACCGACAGCGTCGGCTCTGCCACCTACAACATGAAGCTCTCTGAAGCTCGCGCCAGCGCAGTACGCAAAGTACTGGCGGAAGAATACAACCTCAGTCTGAACCGGATCATGTCTCAGGGCATGGGCGAAACCGCACCGATTGCAGACAACAGCACCGCCGAAGGGCGTGCTCAGAACCGCCGCGTCGAGCTGGTTCTGCGTCAACCAGAATAAGCATGGAGATCACCATGAAACACAACGCATTGAAAACTTCTATGACACTACTCGCGGCGGTCATGCTGACCGCTTGTGGCGGCAATGGCTCAGATTCCGAAGGTCGCTTAGGTAGCAACCCAAGCGCGCAAAACGGCGCTGGCGGCAACGACCTGACTGGTGGCAACGCCGACGGCAGCGCTGGTAATACCGGCGACAATTCTGGAACCGGAGGCACGGGCGGCGGCAATACGGGGGGCAACACGGGTGGCAATGGAAGCACCGGTGGTAATGAGAATACCTGCCCAACCTTGCAGAATGTCGTCGTGACGTCCATTGCTCCGGAAAACAACGCCACCGACGTGGCCATCACCAGCAGCGTTCAGGTAACTTTTAATACGGAAATTGATGCCGACAGCGTCGACAATGGCAGCGCCTTTATCTCCTTCCAGACGGACACCAGCTCAGGCATCGTCGATGCCACGCTGGATGTGAACGCCAATGCCATTCTGATCAACCCGATCAACGGTCTGGATGAACTGACGCAGTACACAGTGAATCTTTCAACGGCGCTGGCGGCCGCCTGCAACAATGAAAAAACACTGTCATCAGAAGTCACGTCGGTATTCACCACGGGCTCAACGCAGGACGTTGAACAACCCGAAGTCGTGATCTCTACGCCAGACCTGATGGGCCTGCTGCCTGTCGACGTGAGTCTGGTCATTGATTTCACCGAGCCACTCGATAGTAGCACCGTTAACAGCAGCGCTATTTTCCTGTTGCCTGTCGACAGTACCGGTACGCCTCTACCAAACGCTGGCAAAGTCACCGGAGATTTCTCTCTGGATGGCAGCCGCGTAGTCTTCGTACCGAGCGAACCGCTGAACGGTGACAGCTTCTACGAACTGGTGATTAATACCAATCTGGAAGATCTGAGCGGCAACCCACTGTCCATTATCAGCACGAATATTTTCCGTACCGAAAGCCTGATGGCGATCATCGACGACCTGACCGGCGGCAACGGTGGCGCAAATCCGCTAGCGGATTTACAGGGCGCACTGGAAGACCTGAGCGGCACGCTTGTCGGCCTGTTGCCTGTCGATAGCCCACTGCCCATTGATAATGGCGACGCAGGCGACGGCGGTAACGATGGCGAAGGTGGTAATGAAGGCGGTACCGGTCTACCTCCACTCGAGCCGCAGACGCTGTTCGAACTGCCACTGACATTGGCCACGCAAATTGCGGGCGGCGTACAGGAGCTGATTGAACTGACCGGCCTGCCTCTGCCAGTTGGCTTCGACGAGTTTGGTGGCTTTGATGGGCTTGGTGGCTTGGGTGACTTCGGTGAACTGCTGGACCCAGCGATTCTGGCGGACCTGCAGGCACTATTCACCGAATTCAGTAATGACCCAGCCTCGTTCAACCTGCTGGAAGCGGTCAACCGGGGTGAGTACAACCTCGTGGTGCTGGAACTCTTCCCACTGTTAGTTGATGGCAACCTGACGCCCGAAAAGCTGACTGAATTCAGTTCAGTTCTGGTCGCCGTCTGCGATCCCAAAGGCAGTGCCGATGGCACCACTGATGCCTGCACGCTGAGTGTGAACATTGGTTTCGGTAGCTTCAGCAGCGGCGTACAGCAAGCCTTCGCCGATGCGCTGACCAACGGCGACCCTGCGGCACTGGCGCAGTCGTTCCTGACCATCAGCAACCTGGTGTTCGACGACAGCGGACTGGTAAGCGTTGAATTACTCGACGATAGCGGCCTGCCGCTGCCAGAAGCTCTGGAAACTCCAGTGGTGGGGCTGCTGAATCAGATCGGTCAGATCGAAGTACTCGGTGCACTGACCAATCAGGAAGACTTTGCTCGCTTAGTCGACGTCGAACTTTTCTCGGCATCACTGGCGACTGTTGATGCTGGGCGTCTACTGTCCATCACCGCAATTCCCGGCGCACTGTTTAACCCAGACGTGCTGCTGGACCCGAACGTTGATCTGAGCCTGCTGGAAGCAAATGGCGATTTGATCAACGCACTGTCAGACGCTGGCCTCAAGCCACTGTTTGATGGACTGTGCAGCGTGCGCCTCTTGTGCGCGAACTAGTTAGCGCTGACTAGTAGCGTGCACGGCGCAGTCCGTCACGCTATTCCCAGAGCTTGATAGGGTAGCCTCCAGGAATAGCGTGTCAGATAAACGCCGTAGTCAACGCAGCACCCTCAGGTTATTCGAGTAAACCCGCTTGGGTTTGCTAAAGTAACCAACCTAAAGAGAGCTTCGGCTCTCTTTT
>JAYYHP010000303.1:0-7949 GCA_036148335.1 Pseudomonadota bacterium | reverse complement strand
CATTGTCATTCTGCTTTTTTGTAGTCTTTTGACGGAATGCCACAAGGATACCTAAGGCACCCGAGGAGGAAAAGCGCAGGAGCGACCAATTGAAGCGGTCTCTCCTGCATCAAAAGCGCTCAGTCTTCGAGGTCTTCCATGCTCAGAAACGGCGTATCAGCGACGATACCTTTACCGCGATTCAGGGTCACGGCGCGCTCGGTCACCACCCACTGTGTCAGCCCGGCGTTCAGTACAGAGGCGACACCGTCGAGGTCAGACAAGCTTATGGACACCCGTGCGGCATCAATGGTTTGTCCCGGCTTTAGGGGTTCACCCACCGCATCAAAACGCAAGCGTTCGCCAGCCTGACTCAGTACCAGGGTATCGAACTCAAACTCAGAACCGCCATTCTCAGGCTCAAGGCGTGAAATCAGAAACGCATAGCCGGGTGAGCCCACAAATCGCGATGGCTGACCCGCCGTATTCGCGGCACGCGCTTGCAGCGTAAAGGTTTCACCATCGTCATTCATGGTCAGACTGGCAGCAATCGCGCCCTCTGCGAAGGTCACTACCGCTTCCTGACCAGTGGCGATTTCCTGCGCATCCAGAGTCAAGGTGACTGCTTCCTGATAGCTACCGCCCGGTGCATAAATGTCGAAGGTTACATCATAGGTCATGTCGACGACGTTATCCGGCTCGATGGCTTGCAGGTTTTCCCAACGAGCGTAGGCCTCGCGGCCACGGGCTGGCGTGTCTTTCACCGTCAGCAAGTGGGTGCCCGTCGTGTTGTCATAAACAGAAGCTTCCCAGCGAATAGGATTCTCCATTGGTTCTGGCCCCTCAAACGGCTCCTCGAACACCAAGTCAGCAACCACACTGGCCGTCAGACGACCATTGCCGTTCGCTTGTAACTGAACATCGCCGATGACAGGGAGTGACGCTGGCGCACGCACCTCCTCAGAGCCAACCTGTCCTTCCACCGTGTGCACCGCCAATGTTTCGCCAAAGGCATTGAAGGTCGTGCTGGTCTGTCGATAAGTACGGCCATCATCTTCACCGCTCAGCGCGACCGGAGGTTCGACCACCCACACGCGATCTTCATCGTACTCAAGCGGATCTCCACTGATCAGAATTTCTCCGTACAGTGAACTGGTCACAACATCGCCACCAAAGGCTCCCGGGCGACCGCTGACATTTACACTCACACGCGAACCATCACCGCTACGATCCACCACGGCAATAGTTAACGGCTGACACCCCTTCACTCGTGCGTCGACCTGCTCGCCGTCACACAGAATCAAAGGCTGCTGATCAGCTTCCCGCAGGTCAGCAACCGGCAGTACTGGGGCATCGACAAAAACGGAACCGAACACCGGGCTTTTCCATTCCAGCGCCACCCAACTGCCGACCGGATAACCGGATACTGTACCACTCAGACGAACGCTGTAAGGCGAGTCGGTTTTGCTTGTTGCCGTTTCTGTTATTGAACCGTCATCATCCAACAGGCTCAGGGAAATCTCCGCTACCGTTGCAGTGAACTCATCCGAGCCGTCACTGCCGCTGGTCATCATTGAGCGATAAAGACCGTTGTTTCGCTCCTTGAGTCTGTTACGACGAATATTCGCTTTCACAATGCCCGGCGCCGGAGGCGCAATGACCAGGTCGTTTTCTGCGACTTCGGCTTCGACCAACTGATTGCCATTGCCATCGAAAATGCGCAGATGGCAGATGTTCACGGTCAGTACACACTCATCGCCACTGACCGGCTCGGCCCAGTCCGATTGCCAGGTCACGGATTGCTGCTTGTAGGTCGTGGCGACCTGCTGGGCTTTACCCGCTTCAGGCGTTACCGTGGCAAGCACTTTCGCTGGCGCCAGTTCAGAGAAGCCTTGCATAACATTCGATGCACCCGAGAACGCTAGACGCACCGCCCCGCTCTCTGAACGAATGGCTTTCACTCGAATACCACCCAGATCGGTTTCGCCGCTTGCCGCTCCCTTTTCAAGGATTACCGACGCAGTAAACCCGTCAGCATCGGCAATCACCGCCTGCGAACCCGCATCTTGATAGGTGATCTGCACATCGATGGTGACCGTGGCGGTTTCAACCGGATCATTCAAACGATAATTTGCGACGACTTGGGTGGGCGCTAGGGATACGGTCGTTGGCTCGCTGCCGTCCACCGGCGTACTGAGTAACTCGGCGTGCTCGGCTGCAACTGTTGAGCCGGGCGGATTCTGAACAACCATCACCGCGCGATACGTACCTGCACGACGCTTCTTAATACGAACCCGTTTAATCCTACCGGTGAAATCTGCCGCCGCAGCCGCTTTGTACGGCGACCAACCATTGTGTTTGGTTGGTAATTCATTCGGCGCTACCCATGCCAGGCATGCGCCCAGAAATAATACCCCGCCCATTCGCTTAATCATCACATCCTCCGTGTCATCGATTGGCTTAGCGATTCAAAACAACCACTGAATAGCCACCTCAATCGTCATTAGAATTTCGGGGGCGATACTTTCATTCCCGACCCAAAAGTGCAAACCCCGAACCCGGCCAGTTCGGGCATGGCGAAACAAAGCCGACAGAAAAATGAATGAGAAATGAGAAAAATCGAAACTAAAGCAAGGCCGCCGGAGCAAGGCAAATTTGATCGAGAGCGCGGAGCGTACTTTAGTACTTGAGCAATTTCACGGATAACTGTTGAGTCATCGAAGCGCCAGATCGTAGATTAAGCGGAAAATACGGTGCCAAGACCGTCAGCGAGGCCGCGAGTACAAGGCAAAAAAATTCCCTGAAGCGCAGTGTACAAGTAGTACATGAGCATTCAGGGAATGTTTTTTAACGCAGTAATCGCAACGCAGCTAGGCCTTATATATCCTCAAAAAAGCGTTTCACTCCCTCAAACCAGGATTTCTTCTGCGGCGAGTGTTTTTCACCGGTCAACGACTCCTGAAACTTCATCAGCAGATCTTTCTGCTCTGAGGTCAGGTTCACTGGCGTTTCTACCTGCACACGACACAGCAGATCACCGGCCGTACCACCACGTACTGGCGTGACGCCTTTGCCACGCAGACGGAAGAGTTTGCCAGACTGAGTCTCGGCAGGAATCTTCAGTTTTACTCGACCATCAAGTGTGGGCACTTCCAGCTCGCCACCAAGCGCCGCATCGACGATGCTGATTGGCACGTCGCAATAGAGGTTACGACCATCACGATGGAACAGCTCGTGCTCACGCACGCTGACCTGCACGTACAGATCACCCGCTGGGCCACCCATGGCACCGGCTTCGCCTTCGCCAGACAGGCGGATGCGATCACCAGTGTCTACACCCGGTGGAATTTTCACTGACAGGGTTTTGGTTTCTTCTTTCACACCACGACCATGACAGCTGTTGCATGGGTCTTCGATCATGGTGCCCTGACCGCGACAGGTCGGGCAGGTCTGCTGCACAGAGAAAAAGCCTTGCTGCATGCGTACCTGGCCTGCACCACCACAGGTGCTACAGGTTTTCGGTGAGGTACCCGGTTTTGCACCAGAACCATCACAGGTGTCACAGCTGGTCAGAGTAGGAACGCGAATTTTCTTTTCGACACCGCGCACCGCTTCTTCGAGAGACAGATCCATGGTGTAACGCAGATCCGAACCACGCTGTGGGCCACCGCGGCCGCCACGACCACCGCCGCCGCCACCAAAGATGTCGCCAAACACATCACCAAAGATATCGCTGAAGTTGGCACCGCCACCACCGAAGCCACCACCGGCTGCGTTGGGGTCAACACCGGCGTGACCATACTGGTCGTACGCGGCACGCTTCTGTTCATCGCCCAGAATCTCGTAGGCTTCCGTGGCTTCTTTAAACTTTGCGTCGGCGTCTTTGTCATCCGGGTTACGGTCCGGATGGTACTTCATCGCCAGCTTACGATAAGCCTTCTTCAGCTCCTTCGCGTCGACATCCCGGCTGACACCGAGAATTTCGTAATAATCCCGCTTGGACATGATTCACCTGTAATTCCAATCGCTTCGCAGCTCCGCTACGAAGTAAAACGCGGCAAACTGGTTGCCGCGTCCATTTACTCTCTTAAGGTTTCCGAAGCACCAGCCGTCAAGCTACGGTGTCTCGGGACCGTCGGCGAGGCGGCTAGCGCAAGGCGGAAAAGAGTGAGGAAGCGCAGTGTATAAGTCATACATGAGCATTCCGAACTCTTTTCCAACACCGCGATAGCAACGCAGCCAGGTCTTAAACCTTATTTGTCTTTAACTTCTTCGAACTCAGCATCTACCACATCGTCGTCTTGAGAAGCGTTGTCCGCCTGCTCCGCACCACCGGCCGCTTCGGCCTGTGCTGCCTGCTCGGCGTACAGTTTCTGCGCCAGTGACGCTGATGCTTCGGTCAGAGCGTTGGTTTTCGCTTCGATTTCGCCTTTGTCGTCGCCTTTCAGTACGCCTTCCAGGTCAGTCACGGCCGCTTCGATGGCAGATTTCTCTTCATCGGTCGCTTTGTCACCGGCTTCTTCCAGCGTCTTACGGGTGGCGTGAATCAGGCCATCCGCGGTGTTACGGGCTTGTACCAGCTCTTCGAACTTCTTGTCCGCATCCGCGTTGGCGGCGGCGTCCTGAACCATTTGTTCGATCTCGTCATCGCTCAGACCGGAGTTGGCCTTAATCACGATGGACTGTTCTTTGCCTGTCGCCTTGTCTTTCGCACTTACGTTAAGGATACCGTTAGCGTCGATGTCGAAGGTCACTTCAATCTGCGGCATGCCACGTGGCGCTGGCGGAATATCGGCCAGGTCAAAACGACCCAGTGATTTGTTCTGCGCCGCCTGCTTACGCTCACCCTGTACGACGTGAATGGTCACGGCCGTCTGGTTGTCATCCGCGGTCGAGAAAGTCTGTGACTTCTTCGTTGGGATGGTCGTGTTCTTATCGATCACTGGGGTGGCCACGCCGCCCATGGTTTCAATACCCAGCGTCAGCGGGGTAACGTCCAGCAGCAGTACGTCTTTCACGTCACCGGACAGAACCGCACCCTGAATCGATGCACCCACAGCAACGGCTTCGTCTGGGTTCACGTCTTTACGTGGCTCTTTACCGAAGAAGTCTGCAACGCTCTTCTGTACCAGTGGCATACGAGTCTGACCACCTACCAGAATCACTTCGTCGATTTCTGATGCACTCAGATCGGCGTCTTTCAGTGCCATGCGGCATGGTTCCAGGGAACGCTTAACCAGCTCTTCCACCAGGGACTCCAGCTTGGCGCGGGTCACTTTGACATTCAGGTGCTTAGGACCGGTCGCATCCGCCGTGATGTACGGCAGGTTAACGTCAGTCTGCTGGCTTGAAGACAGCTCAACCTTGGCTTTTTCTGCGGCTTCTTTCAGACGCTGCAGGGCCAGTGGGTCGTTGTGCAGGTCGATGCCGCTTTCTTTCTTGAATTCGTCTGCCAGGTATTCGATCAGACGCAGGTCAAAGTCTTCACCACCGAGGAAAGTGTCACCGTTGGTCGCCAGTACTTCGAACTGCTTCTCACCGTCAACGTCAGCTACTTCAATGATGGAGATATCGAAAGTACCACCACCCAGGTCGTATACCGCGATGGTGCGGTCGCCGCCCTGTTTGTCGATGCCGTAAGCCAGCGCCGCTGCCGTTGGCTCGTTGATGATGCGTTTTACTTCCAGACCCGCGATCTTACCGGCGTCTTTAGTCGCCTGACGCTGAGAGTCGTTGAAGTAAGCCGGTACTGTGATCACGGCTTCGGTCACTGGCTCGCCCAGGTAATCTTCTGCCGTTTTCTTCATCTTTTTCAGAACTTCTGCAGAAACCTGAGGTGGTGCGAATTTATCGCCTTTTACCTCAACCCAAGCATCACCGTTGCTCGCTTCGATGATTTTGTAAGGCACCATCTTGATGTCTTTCTGTACCACGTCGTCTTTGAAACGACGGCCAATCAGACGCTTCACTGCAAACAAGGTGTTTTCTGGGTTAGTCACCGCCTGACGCTTTGCAGACTGACCTACCAGAATCTCATCATCGGTGTAAGCGATGATGGATGGAGTGGTGCGATCACCCTCCGCGTTTTCGATGACTTTGGCTTTTTCGCCATCAAGAATGGCCACACAGGAGTTAGTGGTGCCGAGGTCGATACCAATGATTTTACCCATAACTCGTTCTCCAGAGTTGCCGGAGGGACCGGCGTATATATCAAAATTAAAACGATGTATTTCGTTGTTGATTGCTATATGAGGTCAGGGATTCAGGTTTCAAGGCCTGACCTCAGATTCGCGTTATTCGTTCTTGCCAGACATTGCTGTCAGGCGTTTTCGTCGATCTGAGGACCGCCCTTGCTGACCACGACCATGGCAGGACGCAGCAAGCGACCATTCAGGGTGAAGCCTTTCTGCATTACCGCCATCACGGTATTCGGTGCCAGTTCTGGGTTCTCAACCATGGTCATTGCCTGATGCAATTCTGGGTTGAATGCTTCCCCTTCTGGGTTGACCTGAACAACCTTGAAACGCTCCAGCGCACTGATCATGCCGGTGAGGGTCATTTCCATACCCTCACGGATGGCTTTGGTGGCTTCCTCTTCTGGCGCAGCCGCCAATCCACGCTCAAGGTTGTCGACCACGCTGAGCATGTCGTTGGCAAATTTCTCAACCGCAAATTTGTGGGCTTTCTCAACGTCCAGCTCGGCACGACGACGCACGTTCTGCATTTCTGCCTGCAGACGTAACATCTGATCTTTCAGCTCTGCTGCTTCTGCCTGCGCCGCTGCCAAAGCGTCATCTGCGCCGCTTTTTACATCCGCTGTTTCGGTGGCCGCTTCCTGTTCTGCGGCTGGCTCCAGTTGTTCTTCTGGCGTGTTGTGCTCTTCAGACATGTATCACCTCTACGTGTTTCTTAATGCTGGCTGGTATATGGGGCCACCTGATGAGAGTTCAACCCCTGAAAGGCGCTGTTAGGGACAAAGCGCTTGACAGACTCAACCACTGTATATAAAAACACTGTATATACATTCAGAAGGAGCCTCATCATGCTGGCCTCACTGTCGATTCATCAGTTTGCTCTGGTAGAACATCTGGAGCTGGATTTCCGCTCAGGCATGACCGTCATTACCGGTGAAACCGGCGCCGGTAAATCGATTCTTCTGGATGCACTTGGTTTAACGCTGGGACAACGAGCCGATGCAGGCTACGTCAGACACGGTGCCGATAAGGCCGATGTGTCGGCCACCTTCACTCCCACGGCCGCCGCGCAGAGCTGGTTGCAAGAACATGACCTGCCCCACGACGGAGAATTGATTCTGCGCCGGGTTGTCTCGGCAGAGGGACGCTCTCGTGGCTACATCAATGGCCGTCCGGCATCGGCCGGTGACCTGAAAGCCTTGGCCCGCCACCTGATCAGCGTGCATTCACAACACGCCCACCAGCAACTGCTGGAGAAAGACGCGCCGCGACAGATCCTTGATGCCTATGCCGGATTAGAAAGCGAAGCCGAGGAAGTACGCGACGCGTTTTTACAATGGCAGCGTATGAATAAGCGGCTGACGACGTTGCGCGACACGAACAGCGAATTACTGGCACAACGCCAACTGCTGGAATATCAGGTCAATGAACTGCGTGAACTCGAATTACAGGAAGACGAACTCACCGAACTGGAAACTGAACATAAACGTTTATCCAACGCCGAGCACACACTGCTAAGCGGCCAGACCGCACTGTTAGCCTGTCATGGTGGCGATCAGGGTGAAGATGCGGCGAGTCAGTTTCTCAACCGTGCACTGACGCAACTGGACGCCATCGATGATGATCATCCTTTATTGGTGGAAGTCCGGGAATTGTTAGCGCAGGCGAGCATTCAGGTGGATGAAGCGGCGTCATCGCTGCAGCGCTATCTGGATAACACCGATATGAATCCGCATCGTCTGCAGCAACTCGACAGTCGTCTCAGTGATCTGCACC
>JAYYHP010000302.1:0-8814 GCA_036148335.1 Pseudomonadota bacterium | reverse complement strand
TATACCGACGAATTCTCAATCACTGAGCAATCGTTAGTCGCCATTCAACCGACCTACTCATTTAGTGACAAATTCTCAGTCACCAGCCAGTTGATTGCGCACGCCAGCGACGAACGCGACTCTGGCGTGGAATGGCTGTACCTCAGTTATCAACCCGACAACGCCTGGCACTTCCGTGCTGGTAAACTGCGCATGCCCTTTTTCATGTACAGCGACAGTGTCGATGTTGGTTACAGCTACCCGTGGGTAACCCCGCCCGTTCAGGTTTACAACAATTACCTGTTCCCGACCTTTAACGGCGCCAGCGCCAGCTACTTTTACTCCGGCACTGACTTTGGCCTGAACCTGGAAACTTATTACGGCTATTTCCGCGGCGATCTGTTTCTGGCAGGCAGCCGCGTTGACGTAGAAACAAAGGTAGACGATCTGGCCGGCCTTGTAGCGACGGTTAGCCGCAATAACCTGCCATTACGTCTTTCTTACCATCAGGGTGAAAACCAGACGGTCATTCCGTACATCGTTCCGTTAAAAGACGCCCTGTACGCCAACGGTCTGGATGCCAGCGCCCGTAGCCTCGAATCCGATGGTCAGGTCTATGCCCTGCAAGCTGCCATCAGCTATGACACGCTCAATGCATTCTATAAAGCCGAATGGGTAAAAACCGTCACCGGCTACGACATTGCCCCTGAGGTCATTGGCTATTACTTCAGCGCCGGTTACGTGCACGACGACCTGACCTTCCACGGCACTTACAGTAACAGTGAGTACAGCGAAGTGATGCCGGTCATGGAGCTGCCGACCGAACCCACCGGTGATCCGCAAACCGATGCTCTGGCCAGTGCCTACTATCAGGCGTTTGCAACCACCCCGAATGGCAGCCTGGAAAGCTACGCCGTTGGCGTACGTTGGGATTTCCGCCTGAACATGGCGCTGAAAGCCGACGTCACTCTCTATCAGGAATCCAATAACGACCGCAGCGGTTTTTTTAATGGCGCGCCCGGAGACGATGCCAACGCCACGCTCAGCCAAATTGCATGGGAGTGGATTTTCTGATGAAACAGCTGACTACTCTCTTTCTGAGCCTGGCCTTAGCGCTCTGTGCTGGCTGGCATTCGGCGTATGCCAGTGATCAGATCATCGTCGTCGCCAATACCAGCGATGACACACTGATGCTGACCCGGGAACAGGTACGTAACCTGTTTATGGGGGCCTCTGTCGGGCGCGATCTTCACCCTATTGCCCTGCCACCCAAGCACCGCACTCGTAGCCTGTTTAACACCAAAGTGGTGGGGCTGGCCGAGTCTCGTGTGCAGTCGTACTGGGCGCAGATGAAATTCACCGGGCGCCGCTCTCCTCCCATGGAAGTCGGCGATGAAGAAGCCATGCTGCGTTATCTGAACGAACATCAGAACAGCATTGGTTATCTCACCGCCAGTACGGATCTGCCCGACTCGCTGAAGGTGATTTACACCACCGAATAAGCACAGGCCCTTCGGGGCCTTTTTTGTGCCTCCCGATTGAATACTGTTATTTTATACAGTACTGTATATTCATACAAAGGAGGCAGCCATGGCTCATACTGACACCCCCGCACCGCTTCAGCAGATTCTGAATCAAGGCGGTATCTGGCAAGCACGACAAGCACCAGAGACCCCACTGACGCCAGCACGCTCATCTGGCTATGCGCAGGTTGACGAACAACTGCCCGCCGGCGGCTGGCAGCCCGGGCAACTGTGTGAAATCTACAGTCAGGGACTGGGGCAGGGCGATCTCAGCCTGCTCTCCCCGGTATTGGCAGAGCTCAGCCAGCAACCGCGCTGGCTATTATTAATCGCGCCACCTGTACTGCCTTACGCTCCGGCTCTGGAGATGCTGGGGATTCACAGTGAACGTCTGTTGATGGTGCACCCCAAAAATGACAAAGAAGCCCTCTGGTGCATGGAAGAGGGCCTGCGCAGCGGTCATTGCAGCGCGGTACTGGGCTGGATTGCTCATCCGCCCGCCGCCGCGATTCGGCGTTTGCAGGTCGCCTGTGAGGAATCTCAGGGCCATGCCTGGCTGTGGCCGGGAGCACAGCCCAACTCGGCAGGGTCGCCGGCGCCATTACGCGTACAGGTGTCCCGCCAGGACGCTCGCCACAGCCGCGTGACCTTTATCAAGCGTCGTGGACGCTGGCCCGGACAGCCGTTCACTCTGCCATTGCAGCAACCCACCCTGAGCAGCTAACGCATGACGGGTTGGATGTACCTCTGGTTTCCGGATCTGTATCTGCACAGCCTGGACGCCGCCACACCCCAGGAGCCAGTCGCGATTCTGGATCCTCAGGAGCAGCGCATAGTGCAACTGAATGCCCCCGCACAAGCGCTCGGAGTGCGTCGGGATATGCCGCTGGCCAGTGCCTTGTTTCTGTGTCCGGCACTGACCACACGCACGCTGTCACTCAGTCACGAGCAGCAATTACTGCAACAGCGTGCGTTGTGGGCCGGGCACTACGCCAGTTTTATCAGCCTGCATGCGCCGCAAGGCCTGTGGCTGGAAGTCGGCAGTATGCTCAAACTGTTTGGCGGCCTGAGTGCCTACTGGCAACGCATTCAGCAAGACTGCGAAGAACAACATTGGCCGGTTCATATTGCCACTGGACACACTCCCTTAGCCGCACGCTGGCTTGCTCTGGCCAACGCGGGCGAACCCACCTTTGCACGCGATAAACTCCTGCCTCGGCTGCAGGCATTGGCACTCGATGAATTGCCCTTAAGCGATGCCCAGCGGGTTGCCTTACAACGCTTAGGCATTCACTCGCTGGAGCAACTGCTGCGCCTGCCACTGGCCAATATCGGTCAGCGCGTCGACATTGAGTTGATGAATACACTGCGGCAACTGAAAGGCGACGTCTCCCATCCACTGACGCCGTTTGACGTGCCGCCCAGCTTTTCGCAACACGCCGAATGCCTGCACGACATCGAACATCGCAACGGCATCCTGTTTCCACTGAAACGCTTACTAGAAGGCTTATGCGGCTTTTTACATCAGCAACAACTGGCCACCCGTGAGCTGATACTGACTCTGACACACCGCGAACCACCGGATTCGATCTGGCGCTTTGCCCTGGCCAGTCCGGAATATCGCTACCCCGAACTGGTGCAGCTGTGTCGCTACCAGTTAGAAAAACAACGCCTGCGTGCTCCAGCCACGGCATTAAGGCTGGACGTGGCAAAACTATCTTCACGAGCACCGGCACAGTCCAATGACTTGCTCGCGCACAAAGGAGCTGACAGAGAACAAACCAACCAACACCAGCATGCCCCTCAGACCGGCCTGCTGAATCGCTTGGCGTCACGGCTGGAGGCAGAGCAGCTGCAATGCCTGTATCCAACGGGCGACCCACGCCCGGAATGCGCCTGGCACACGATGTCGGCCGCCGAGCACTCAACCGTCAGTCAATTACACAAGGCCCCTCACGTACGCTCGCATCGGGGGCATTGGCCATTCTGGGTGCTACCACACCCCTCGCCCTGCTCAGCCCCCACGACACTGATTGCAGGTCCGGCCCGACTCGACAGCGGTTGGTGGGATCACGCACCGATACGCCGTGATTATTATCAGGCGCTGCTCGGTAATCAGTTGGCTTGGGTATTCCGCGATGATCGTGGACAGTGGTTTATCCACGGTTTTTATTCTTAAGCAGGGAGTCGCTCTGTCTATGAACTCGTTCTTATGAGCTTTTGCCTATGAACTATGCCGAGTTGCACTGTCTCAGTAATTTCACCTTTTTACGTGGCGCCTCACACCCTGAGGAGCTGGTGCAACGTGCCGCCGAGTTAGGCTATCAGGCACTGGCCATTACCGACGAGTGCTCACTCTCTGGCGTGGTTTGCGCTCACCGTGAAATCACCGAACATGCACTGTCGTTAAAGCTGATTATCGGCAGTGAGTTTCGTGATGACACTGGTGTGTATGTTCTGATTGCGCCAGACCGGCAAGCCTACGCCGAACTGTCGCAGCTGATTAGCCGCGCCCGTCGCGCCGCCCCCAAAGGTGAATACTGCTTTGATCCCGCAGGTTTGCTCGATCTGACTGGCTGTCTATTGCTGTGGCAGCCGAGCCCGAGCGGTTTTGAGGCTTGGCACAAGGCACTCACCAAGGCCTTTACTGGGCGACTCTGGTTACTGGCCGAACGTACCCTCGACGAACATGATGCCCAGACGTTTCTGCCCATTCAGCCATGGGCCAAAACATCGGGCTTGCCGGTGGTTGCCGCCGGGAATGTCCACATGCACCTACCGCAGCGGCAAAAACTGCAAGACTGTTTAACGTCCATCCGGCTTAACCGCCCCGTCACCGACATACGCGAGCATCTGTTTTGTAATGCCGAACGGCACTTGCGCTCTGAGCGCAAACTCAAACGCCTGTATCCCAGTGACTGGCTCGCGGAGACCTTACGCATTGCCGAGCGCTGTCAGTTTTCACTGGATGAGCTGTCGTATCTGTACCCGACCGACAGCGTCCCGAGCGGTCACACACCGGCCGGCTATCTGCGCAAATTAGTCGAACAAGGGCAAGCCATTCGTTTTCCGGGGGGCACGCCGAAAGCGATACAGGCGACGATCGAAAAAGAGCTGGCCCTGATTGCTCTGAAAAAATATGAGCATTATTTCGTTACCCTGTACGACATCGTTCAGTTTGCCCGACGCCAGAATATTCTGTGTCAGGGCCGGGGCTCCGCGGCCAACTCGGTGGTCTGTTATTGCCTTTTTTTAACCGAAGTAAACCCACAGGAAGTTCAGCTCTTATTTGAGCGTTTTATTTCGGAAGAGCGACACGAGCCACCCGACATTGATATCGACTTTGAAAGCCAGCGCCGTGAAGAAGTCATGCAGTATATTTATCAGCGCTACGGCCGTGACCGCGCCGCGCTCGCGGCCACGGTGATCCGTTATCGGCCGCGCAGTGCCCTTCGCGATGTAGCAAAAAGCCTGGGACTGAGCAGCAGTGAACAGGAACAACTGGTCTCCAAATACGCTGGGCGTTATCTCGGCAAGGAATGGATGGATCACGTGCTGCCCGCCGATGGCCCGGCACTGACTCGCACCTTGCGTGAGCTCACCACCAGCCTACTCGGCTTTCCACGTCATCTGTCACAGCATGTCGGCGGTTTTGTCATTGCCGAAGGCGCGCTGGCCGATCTGGTACCACTGGAAAACGCCAGCATGGCCGACCGTACCGTCATTCAGTGGGATAAAGAAGATCTCGAAACGCTGGGCTTGATGAAAGTCGATATTCTCAGCCTCGGCATGATGACCGCCATCCGCCGCAGCCTGAACCATCTTGGCATGCAGATCAGCGACGTCCCACGGGAAGATCCAGCAACCTACAAAATGCTGCAAAAAGCCGACTCCGTCGGGGTATTTCAAGTCGAGAGTCGGGCACAGATGAACATGCTGCCACGTCTGAAGCCCGCCTGTTATTACGATCTGGTGGTGCAGGTTTCGATTGTCCGTCCCGGGCCGATTCACGGCGATATGGTGCACCCGTACCTGAAACGCCGGAATGGTCAGGAAGCCCCGGATTACCCGCTCGAAGGCTTACGCCCTATCCTCGAGCGGACACACGGAGTGCCGTTATTTCAGGAGCAGGTCATTGCCTTTGCCATGGTCGCCGCGGATTTTACCGCCGCCGAGGCCGACCAGTTACGGCGCTCCATGGCCAGTTGGCGCAAGAAAGGCCACATGCACAAACTGCAAACGCGACTGCGCGATAACATGCTAAAAAACGGTTTTGACGATGCTTACATTCAGCGCATTCAACGGCAACTTGAAGGCTTTGGCGAGTACGGTTTTCCCGAGTCTCACGCCGCCAGCTTCGCCTTGCTGGTGTACCTCACCGCCTGGCTCAAATGCCATCATCCGGGCGTATTTCTCGCGGCGTTGTTAAACAGCCAGCCGATGGGATTTTACAGCCCATCTCAGTTAATTAACGACGCCCGCCATCATCAGGTGGTGATTCACCCGGTCGATGTCAATCACAGTCATTGGGATCACGAGGCGCTTGACGATGGCTCCGTGCGTCTGGGCTTCCGGTTGGTCAATGGGTTCAATCGCGAGGCCTCCGAAAGGCTTGAGCAACAGCGCCCGTAAGCAAATGACGGCAATACTGTTAACGGCACTAGTGAGGGTAGCTATAAAGACGGCTATACAGATGGCCATAAAGGTGGCTATGAGAGCATCCAGCAATGCGTGACACTGGCCCGGTTAAATCGGCAAGAGCGTAATGCCCTGGCCTCAGCCAACGCCTTTGGCCCACTCAGTAAGCATCGTTATCACGCGCGCTGGCAAGTGGCAGAACCTCAAACGGATGCTCGTCAGCCAGATCTGCTTCAATCGCTGGAAGACCCGACCGCGCCTTCACTATTGGCGCTGTTAGAAGCCCCCAACGAAGTCGATAACCTGCTGGAGGACTACCAGAGTCTGGGCGCGACGTTAGGTCGTCATCCAATAGAAGTACTGCGCGATCAGGGCATGCTGGGGGCTAGCGTGACCGCAGCAGGACTGCATCAGTGCCGCCATGGGGAAGAATGTTTTGTTAGCGGCGTAGTCACTTGCCGCCAGCGGCCGGGCACAGCGGCGGGGGTCACCTTTCTGACCTTAGAAGACGAAACCGGCTGCAGCAATGTGGTGGTCTGGCTCAATACCGCCAAGCGTCAGCTCGATATACTCCTGCATGCACGCCTGTTGCAGGTCTACGGCAAAGTAGAACAAGACCCTGAGAGCGGCATTACCCACCTGATTGCTTACCGCTTGCTTGATCTCAGTGGCTCACTGGAACGACTAAATGTGCAATCTCATGACTTTCACTGACAATTTAAAAAGTTGTCGTTTTTTAACCAATTACAAACCCGGCCAATGGAGTCGCCTCACCCAACCCGGTCGTGCTGGGAGTGTCCCATCACGACACCCACAGGTATATTCCGCACACGATGACATCGCCAGGTAAGCAAGCGGCTCATAAAAGACCGTCCGCTAGCCATCGTCCAGCAAGAAACTTTCGCAACCCAAAACGTCAGCAACAAAGAACGTCATCAACAAACAGAATGATCCATCAGGATCACATCACCATTGACCAAGGAGGCAAAACGCATGAAGCGTAACATTCTTACCAAAACCGGGCTCACAAAACTGGCCCCACTCGCAACAGTGGCTGCCGTCGCACTGACGATGGCCTTACCGGCCAGCGCCGGTTCTCATAAAGATGAATTCCACTCTCAACACACATCATCCGCCGCCAGCTTTTGGAAAAAACGCCACACACGCGCAGGTTACGAAGTCTGGGCGTCTGACCAGTCCAACTCCGTACCGGGTGTCGCATCACGCGGCATCGAAGGCAGCTGGATCTGGGTGTGGGATTCCAAAGACGTTAAGCGCCAGTTAAAAGGCGGTCCTGACGCCGTGTCACTGCCGTGTGGTCCGGACATGCTGAACCCAGCCGCGACGGGCCCTTGTAACCTGCTGGATGTGTTTCCGGGCACCCTCGAAGAATACGACGCTGACGGCCAACCAACCGGCAATACCCTCGCCGATCTGAACGGTTTTGGCCGCCTGCACGGCATGCTGCCCGACCCGCAACAGCGTTACCTGAATGCCAATATTTTTGCGCCGTCCGGTGGTTACGTTGGCATTATTGACCGTAAAACCAAAGCCGCCGTGGGCCTGTTCCGGGTGACTGGCACGAACGTCGCTGGCAACGATACCCGCAGTGTTCACATGTCGTTCTGGAGCGAAGACGGCAACGCCATCCTGATTGCAAACCTGCACGGAAAAGTACTGGAGCGCATCAATGTCGAGCGTAATCGCAAAGGCCGCATTACCAACCTGAGCTTCGACCGCAGCGCCTCTCTGGGTGTCGGTAAAAATATGGAAGTCACCAGCTCAGCCACGGTATTTAAAGGCGCCAACGCCTGGGGCTGGCCGCTCAAAGGCGACATCACCGGCGACTACGTTGACGCTGCTTTTGCAGACCTGACCCCGAACGGTGTCTGTAAAGAAAACGGCTGTACTGATGGCGCTGACGGTGCGCTCGGCGGTCGTCCGAATAACGTCATCATTTGCCCAGTCGCAAGTAGCAACGAAAACGTTTATGTCACTTTAGGTGGCGGCGGTCTGATCGTTGCCGATCACAGCACCACACCAATGAGCATTGTTGGCGAATACGGCAATCAGGCCGTGAATGGCGCCGGTTGTGGCGGGGTTGAAGCCAACGGCCAGATGTTCGTTAACGCCGGTGTATCAGCTTCAGGTGCTGGCGCGACTCAGTCCGTATTCACCATGTACTCCATCGACGATGCGGCATTCAGCACGCCACAATCCGAAAACTCGCCAATGCCAGTGACCCTGTTTAAAGACAGCACCAACACCAGCACCGGCGGCAATATGGACGGAGCAATCAGTGCCAACAACTCTGGCCAGTTACCGGGCATTACCACCCGTCGCGACGCGCACGGTGCCGACGCCACATTGGACGAACGCTACGTACACAACGTGGATCGCATTCAGAATACCGTCGAAGTCTTTGATACCGTGACGCACGCGCGCACCACCTACGACCTGACCTCAGCGGATGGCCAGGGCAATGGCGATGGCCCATGTCTGGCGGCTTCCGTTGGCGATGATATCGACCTGCCTGCCAACGACCCAGCACCGGATCTGATGGAAATCACCCCAGACGGCCGTTACTTTATGGTCGCTCTGCGTGGCCCAACGCCAGTATCCGTAACTCACTCGGCACAGGGTTCTTGCCCGGGCGTAGGCATCGTGGAAATTA
>JAYYHP010000301.1:0-5010 GCA_036148335.1 Pseudomonadota bacterium | reverse complement strand
AGTATGTCAGGCGCAGCCAGAACCTTGTCCGTGCCCCAGCTATCGAGCCAGGCGTGTACTGCATCTTCAGACACCAACTCACCACGCTCAGCGGCGGCCAGCGCTTCCTGTGTCTCCAGCCAGCGCTCGTCTTCGAGAGCTTGCCGGGCAATGTACTCCCGAACTGCTTCATTGATGAGGTAGCTTTTGCTGCGATCAAACTTTTTAGACAGGCTTTCTAAAGGCGCTTCCACCTCATCGTTGAGGCGCACACTGGTTATCGCCATACCAACCTCCGCATCTGTGAGCACATGATGTAATACAATGTATTACAGCACTTCACTAATATCAATCTTTGCCAAAAGGCCGTCAAGGAAGAAAAAACGATGCGCGGTGAGCACTTAACTCAGATACCGGGCGGTAACTGATCGGCTAAGGCAAGCTGGCAGGTTTCAGCCACGGGATCAAACAGAATCACGACCTGACCGCGACGGATCTGGGCGCGTACCTGATCTTTTTTGTCGTCAAAGCTGTAGTCGTAATCACCGTAATCCGTGCCTTCGCGGGACACAAACTCTTCAATGATGCCTTCCAATGCCGATGGGGTCAGGCGATCGTAGGGCACTCGAATCACGCCCTCTTCCGGCGGTTGTTCTTGTGAAGGCTCATCCGCGTACGACTCGGATGAGTACGACTCTTGATTCGGGTCAGATGGCAAAGGATGCCTCCCGTTCCCATTCACACACCATCTGCAAATCGGCATCCGAAGGTTCATGACCTTGCTCTGCCTGCCAATTGAAAGTGTGCTTACCGGAAAGTTCAGTTTCCAGATGAACGGTGGCGCCTACCCAGTACATGCTTTTCAGCAGAGCCTCAAACTGACGCAGCCAGTTTTCCCATTCGTATTCGACGGCTCGGTAGGATGCGGCGAAGTGAATGATTTGTGTCTGATAGGTGCCGGAGAAGATGTCGTCTCCCGCCATGGAGAACATTTCGCGCTTCAACAGAGAGAAGTCGTCTTCAATGCCAAGTGGCAACA
Source organism: Pseudomonadota bacterium (assembly GCA_036148335.1). Taxonomy (GTDB): domain Bacteria; phylum Pseudomonadota; class Gammaproteobacteria; order Pseudomonadales; family Oceanobacteraceae; genus Thalassolituus. Next base: position 3,992 of record JAYYHP010000301.1, on the reverse strand, counting down.
TCTGGATCGCACTGAGATTGCTGCGACGCTCACGACGAGCAGATAGTTCATCCGTGGACGGCATGTGACGGATCACACCGTAGACTATCGATTCCTGATCAAACTGTGACACTGCATTCTCTCTCTCAAGGACACGGTGTCATGATACCCAATTCCGCCCAATACAGAAACGCCGCACTGGGAGTGCGGCGTCTGTGTTGACTGTATTGTCAGTCGCATCCGGTTTGTCGCTGTGCTTCAGCTGCCAACCACGTCCTGAATGCGCATTTTGACGTAACTGCCCGGCGCATCCTCAATGATCGCCAGCGGACCATCGCCCGGCACGCGCGCAGGCACCTGTTTGCTGCCTCCTTGCTTGCTCACCCAATCTTGCCAGTCTGGCCACCAGGAACCCTGATGACTGGTCGCACCGGCGAACCAGTCTTCACTTTTGTCGCTGATGTCATCATTGGTCCAGTAATTGTATTTGTCTGCCGCCGGGGGGTTGATCACCCCTGCAATATGACCGGAACCACCCAAGACAAAGCGATTTTTCCCGCCCAGTAATTTGGCGCCTTCATACGTCGATTTCCACAAGGCGATGTGATCTTGTGAGGTCGACAGGAAATACGCCGGCGTCTTCACCGCTGATAAATCCAACGTCACGCCATCTACCTCAAGCGCGTCTTTTTCACGCAGCAAATTATTGAGGTACATGTTACGCAGATAGTAAGAGTGCATACGCGCAGGCAGGTTTGTGCTGTCCGTATTCCAGTACAACAAATCAAACGCTGCCGGACGCTCGCCCTTCAGGTAATTATTCACAAAGAAGGACCAGAACAGATCATTTTCACGCAAGGTGTTAAAGCTGAACGACATCTGGCGACCATCGTAATAGCCCAGCATATCCATCTGTTTCTCAAGGCCGGCAATGGTGGTTTCGTTAATGAATACGCCTATTTCACCGGGATCCGTAAAGTCGATCAGAGTCGCCAGGAAGGTCGCCGATTTAATCCGGTTACGGCGTTTTTTCTTCAGGTAAGCCAGGGTGGCCGACAAGAGTGTACCGCCCAGGCAATAACCGATGGCGTTGACTTCTTTCTCGCCGGTAATAGCTTCGATCACATTGATCGCTTCTACCGGACCTTCGAGCAGGTAGTTATCAAAGCCTTTGTCTTTCAAAGCGGGCCCCGGATTCACCCAGGACACCACAAACACCGTATGCCCCTGCCCCACCAACCAGCGCATCAGCGAGTTATTTTCGCGCAGGTCCATGATGTAATACTTGTTAATAAACGGCGGAATAATCAGCAATGGACGCTGTGCAACGGTGTCGGTCGTTGGTGTGTATTGAATCAGCTGCATCAGATCATTCTGATACACCACCTTGCCCGGCGTGGTCGCAACATTTACCCCAACCTGAAACGCGTTGGTGTCCGTCATGGCAACATTCAATGCACCTTGCGCACTGGACTCGAGATCTTCCGTCAGCTGCTCAATGCCATGAGCCAGATTGAGTCCGCCACTCTTCAGTGTTTTATCGATGACGTCTGGATTCAGACCCGCAAAATTAGAAGGCGCAACGGCATTGATGTATTGGCGCAGCAGGTAGTCGACTTTACGGCGAGCGTGATCGCTCAAGCCATCGGTATCCTCTACCATCTTTTTCAACGTAGAGCCCTGCAGTAAATACAGTTGCTTCACATAATCAAACAGCGGGTTTTCCTGCCACTCAGGATTCGAGAAACGACGATCACCGCGCTCGGGCTGAATGATGGGTTCCACGTCTTTGCCTAAAAAGCGCAGCACCGTGTTCTGAAACAAGGCTTGTTGCTGTTTCAGTAATGCCATTTGGTCTTCGATGACTTTATCCGGATGCGCCAGCATGGCCTCACCCAGTTCACGGAATGCGTCAGAAAAATCGTTGAATACACTCGCAGCAGGGTCTTCTGCGGTGGTCGGTCGGTTGATGAAAGATTCCCAGATCTTTCCCGTGTGTTCGGCCGCCTGGGTGGCCATATCGAGATAATCGCTTACAACGTCACTAACTTGATCAGACACCTGACTCATCGTGGGTCTTACTCCCTGAATTTCCTCGGATCATCAAAAAAGGCCACCTGATGGTGGCCTCAATCACAGCACTGCGATTAAGCCGCTTTCGACTTAGTGGCTTTTGCTGTGGTTTTCGCTGTCTCAGCAGCGGTAGAACGCATCTCTTCCATGACGCCTTCCATTTGAGTTTTGAATTCCATGGTCATGTCAGACAGTGACTTGATGTCTTCCATGATCTTCTTGTTCATGCCGGTGGCAATCTCAGCCTGAGACGATGCGAACGTACGCATGGATTCCAGGTCCTGGACGTCCGATGCCGCTTTCATCTGGCTCAGTCCCATTTCTGCGTAGCTTTTTACAGCGTTCAGTTGGTACTCAGTCAGTTTTTCCATGTTGTCGACGAACAAGCTATTAAACTTGGACATCGGTGAGTACATGGTTTTGGCCTGCTCAGCGAATGCGTTAAGAATATTCTCTTGCATGGTCTAGCTCCTTAAGTTTAGGGACAGAACGTCTGTCACTCCCGCATCGTGCGGAAGCAACGTTACACCTGGGTGACAGCCGTCTCTACAAAGTAGCAGCGCTTTTAAGCTTGTCACCCATTGCCCGGACAACTCGATGAGCAAAGGTTACATTGACCCGAAAGGTGTCTAAATTTGTCCAATCAGGACGATTTTGACTGCCCTGCCATCATCATAGCCATCATGGTCTGCTGGAAATCCGTCATCGACTTCATGCCTTGCTCCACTAACGGCTGATAGAGACTCATCGGGTCGTAGCCTTCTTCACCGGCCTGCATTTTTGCCAGCATCTGCTCAAAGACCTCACTTTGAAACTGCTGTACATCGGGCAAACCGAGCAAGCGCCGGAACTCTTCCGGCGTCATATCGAATGTGACATTCACTTTCATTGTCTGTTCCTTGTCATGATAAATGGCGGCTCTGTCCATCCTCTTGAGGCAGCAACCACCAGGCGAGTCCCGCAGCGACGAGTGCTGCCAGTCCTCCCAATACGAATACCAGCGTGCCACCCAGCGGCGTCCATAACAAGCCACTGATCCACGCACCGATAGCACCGCCCAAGCCAAACCCAACACTGCTGTACAGTGCCTGCCCCTGACCTTGCAGTCGTGTCGGAAACAACGACTGAACATAGCGCATGGAAACGGCATGCATCACCGCAAAACTGAACGCGTGTAAGAGTTGCAGTAGCACCAGCCCCCACAAATGAGCCATGACAGGCCCAGTGAGCGCCCAACGTACGGCGGTAAGCACCAGACTGAGTACAACCCAACCACGCCAACTAAACCAGTGCATGATGCGCCCGAATTGCCAGAACAACACAACCTCGGCCATCACACCCAGCGCCCAGAGAATACCGGTCAGTGTGGCACTGTACCCGGCGTCTTTGAGGAAAATACTGAAAAAAGTGTAGTAAGGCCCAAAGGAGATTTGCAGCAGGACATTGACGACAATAAAGCCAAATACCGCCGGACGTCTCATCTGCATCAACACATCGCGAAAGCGCGCTCGCTCTTTACCGGCAGAACGTGCTTGCTCCCGCATTCCTAAGGCGTTGACGATAATCAGAGCCATCAGCGCCCACATTACCCAGGGCAGCCAGGCAACACTGACCATTTCAAACGCTACGCCCAAAGCCAGCACACTGACAATGAACCCCAGCGAGCCCCACAGTCGCACCCGGCTGTAACGGTCAATTTCATGATTCAGCGCCTGCATACACAGCACTTCGTATTGCGGCAGCATGGCGGCCCAGAAAAAACCGTAGGCCAGCATGACCGCCGCCACACTCCAGAAATCCCGGGCGATAAATACCGCACTGAACGTCAGCAGCGTCGCCAGCCCAGCGGTACGTACCATGGATAACGGGCCCGAAAACCGGTGAACCTGCCCCGCCCAAACATTGGGTGCCAGAATGCGCACCATACCAAACAGCGCCAT
>JAYYHP010000300.1:0-4954 GCA_036148335.1 Pseudomonadota bacterium | reverse complement strand
CAGCATAGAAGCTGGCTTTAATGTTGGTTGCGGGAGCCGATTTGAGCGGGCACGCCCAGTGCGACGACCGCAAGGTCGAATGCCAGATACAAAAAAAACCAGCGTGACAGCTGGTTTAGTTGTTGGTTGCGGGAGCCGGATTTAATGCGGACGGCTAGTTGGGCACGCCCAGTGCGACGACCGCAAGGTCGACGCCTTCTCTAAATCTCAGGCACAAAAAAACCAGCTCGATGGCTGGCTAATTTGTTGGTTGCGGGAGCCGGATTTGAACCGACGACCTTCGGGTTATGAGCCCGACGAGCTACCAGGCTGCTCCATCCCGCGTCAGAGGCTGCGCATGTTACGCCTGACCCGGATGCCCGTCAAGGGGGATGACACAAAATATGCCAGAGACAGGAAATTTATGACAAATCGGTGATTTTTTGTCCAGCCCCTCTTGGTGAGACCGACACTTGGTGATAACTTAAGCAATTACAGTCAGATCACCCGCGCCAACAACGCCGTTTGCCGATCGATACTGACAATAATAAAAAAAATAAAAAGACATTCTGAACCCTATGAGCACTAGTCCAGCCAATACAATGACGACGGCGGCGTTACAGCCCCTGTTGCGCCTACTGGAGAGCAAAGGCATCTCCAGCAGAGAATTGCTGGGTTCCCTGGGTCTGGACGCTCCATCAGTCACCAGTGCAACACAGCGTATATCCATCAATCATTTCGACCAGTTGCTCGAGCACGCTGCCCGTCTGCTGGATGATCCGGCCATCGGTATTGCCGCCGGCCAACGTCTCGAAATGCCCAGTTTCTACCTGTTGGGATTCCTGATCAGCAGCTGTCAGACCGGTCGCGAGGCCCTGGCGGTATTGCGTCGTTACTATGCACTGATCAGTGACACGCGCGCCCCTGACTTCTTTATCGGTCAGGACTCCATTAAGATCGTGTTTTATGTCACCGAGGGCACGCCCTTTGGTAGCCAGACCCGATCGGAGTTTATCGCTGCCGGTATCCATACCGCAGGCCAGGCGGTTGGTGGCAATTACTACCAAATTCAAGGCGTTGGCTTTCGCCATCCGCCACCGGGGCATAAAGAACGTCTCGGAACCTTCTTCAATGTGCCAGTGCAATACAATCAGGCGCAGAACTGGATCAGTTTCTCCAGTCGCCATCTGGACAGTCCACTGACTTACGCCAACCCGCAATTGTTTGCGATGTTACGCAACGAAGCCGAACAGGCCCTGTCACGCTTCAGTAAGTTAAAGACGTTCAGCCAGCGTGTGATGCACATTTTGTATCAGTGGCCCGAAACCGTTCCCATGACCAAAGACGCCGTGGCCGAACTGCTGAGTACCAGCAGCCGCACTCTGACCCGACGCTTACAAGAAGAAGACTGCCAGTTTTCTAACCTGGTCAAAGAAGTCCGATTAGAAAAAGCCAAAGTGGCACTGAAATCCGCACGCACGGATGTACAGCAACTGGCTCTCGATCTCGGGTTTTCTGACCGTCGTGGCTTTGAGCGTGCGTTCAAGCAGTGGACTGGGGTGACCCCGGCCGCTTACCGCCGGGCTCAACTCGCCCGATCGCACGACGTCGAAACCACAGACTGAATCAACGCCCCCTCTGGGGTATGGCCTATCCATAAAAAAACGGGGATCTGTTCAACACAGATCCCCGTTTTTTATGGGTAATGTTTCCGGGACAGCTCGTAGTCAATGACTGTCTCCCGAATGCGACTGTCTCCCGCATGACCGGCGCCCGCTACCAGTCGTTGACGGATAAGGCAGCGCGTACGGCGCTGACTTTTTCAGCATGCTCCAGTGTCGCCAGATTTTCGAACAACTCCCGGGCTTTCTGTGACGATGCTTCCGAGGCCAGTTCCTTGTAGGTCGCCAGCAGGTGATCGTCTACCGCAATGGCCATTTCGACCAACTCTTCGACCGTCAGTGAGTCTTCAAGGCGGTGATAATGCGGCAATACCTTGTCCACCGATTCCGGTTCAAACTGATGCCATTCATTCAGCATGGCTTCATGCGAGGCTTCCTGATAACTGGCAAGTGCCTCCGCCATTTTCGCTTCATGAGCGGCAAGCAACTTAAGCAGCATATCCATCCGTGCCTGCTGGGTCGCATCCCGTAGCTGTTCATAAACCGCTGACACCTTGCGGTGCAACGCTTCGCTGTATTCCAGAATGCCGCGAACCGTGGTGTAACTCATAAGCGTGCTCCCATGATCAGTCTGGCGAATGGGTAAATGGTCGTATCAGTGCCGGTGACCCAACCGTTGCTCGATACCTTTAATATAGGGGCGAAGTGTTTCAATATCCTCTTTTGAGACTGATTTCACCTCGTCTAGCATTGCTAACGTGCCTTTCAGCATGGTTTCCATCATGGCGCGCTGCGATTCTGCCAAGGCACTGTTCTGCAGTGTTTCCAATTGCGCCTCGATCGCGGACGCATCTGGGATCTTGCCGCCCATATTGACTGCTACGAAGGTCCGCATCACCTCAGTGCTTTCCTCAACCCAACTCTGTGGCGAGTGGTAGCCATGTTGTTTGAGCATGGCGCTGAAGCTCTCGAGTTTGCCGGCGCGTTCTACTTCACTCAGGGCACGTTCAAACATGCCGGCCATGCCACCACTGCCCGCCGACAAGAGTTTCTTCTGATCAAGGCCCGTCCCTTGCTCGTGAATCCAGTCTTTCACGGGTTCTAAAGTCACCATCCAACGTTCGATTTTAGCCGACGTCAGTTCCGCATGCGCGGAGGTGCTCGCCAAGACGAACAGCAGAACCGTTCCCACGATATGAGTCATTAATCGACGTGTCAGAGTCGTACGTAATTCGGTCATTACAATGGTTTCCTTATTTATTGTTTTGTTATTTTGGGGAAGTGTTGTCCTTCAGGCGCAGTCGTTCGTTGGGCGATGAACGACCCATGCTATTCATCGCGCTTTTCCATCATGCCGTCAATTAAGTTGCTGCTGCTGCGCGCGGCAATATATTTCGACCTGAACCGATTCATCAAAATCACCGATACGCGGCAGTGTGGCACTGGCCATGGAGTCCAGGCAACGTAAGTCAACAAACCCCGGGGCAACGGCTTTCGACTCGGCCAATAACCACTCTGGAATACTTGCCGTCAGCTGTTTCAGATCGTCACTACTGGAAATGTCGTACAACACATCGGCCGCCAATAGCAGGTCGACCTCTGGCCAGTCGTCACCGTCGACCAGGTTAACCTCAACGCCATTTAATGCGGCATTGATGGTCGCCGCTTGCAGCGCATTATGATCCAGATCAGCCACCCAAACTTCTTCGGCGCCGGCTAATGCCGCACTGATGCCGGCAATCCCCGAGCCACAACCGAAGTCGAGGACACGTTTTCCCGTAACCCGCTCAGGATTATTGGCAATAAAACTCGCCAGTGCCCGGCCCCCTGCCCAGGCAAATGCCCAGAAAGGTAATTTTTGCCAGAATCGACCAATGGCTTGAGTATCTAATTGCATGGCGTCATCGGTATGCAATAACCAGAGTGCCAACATCTCACTGTCCAGCCATTCACGCTCCAGCGTTGCTCCGGGTAACTGCAGCACACGTTCAAGTGCCATGAGCTCATCACGGAACGGCGAATCATCCAACGTTGGCATATTTTTTCATTCTCTCTGTGACTTTTTTCAGATAATTACGCGTTTCTTCTTTCGGGTGGCGCTTAATAATGTGTCGATATACTTTTTTCGCAGACAACCGATTAATGCGTTCAATGGCGGTTTTACGATCCCGATGAAAGGCTTTAAATAATAACCCGGCGCCCCCGTTGTAGGCGGCAATAACACAAAACTCGCGCACCGCAGGGTCGCGAATATCACGCAAATAATTGTCTCGTAAAATCGATAAATACGCGGTTCCTGCATCAATATTATTGGCAACGTCCATCAGGTAATCCCGGCTGGGGGTGTGACTACGCTGATAAATTTTCTCCATCACATCACGCCCGGCGGTTTTTGGCATCACCTGCATCAAACCAAACGCCCCCACAGGCGATACTGCAAACGGATTAAAACTGCTTTCCGTCTCCATGATGGCGTAAATCAACGATGGCGCGACCTGATAGCGGTTAGCCGCTTCCGTGACGTGATGAGCATAATGTCCGGCCGCGACGGTTTTGTGTTGTCGCACCATCGACAGCTGCACCCGATATCCCAGCGATGTGGTTTGCAGGCGGGTTTTGATTAAGTGATCGGCAAACCGTTGGGCACGCCACTGAGTCGCAATATCTTTGCCTTCGTGGTCTTTGACTTGCCCCAACAAGAAGGGTTCACCGGTAAGGCCGAAATCGGCAGCGGTGTAGAGATCGATCAAGCGTGGGTCGGCGGGCGTCAGTAAAATACTGACCAAAGCCTGCCGCAGCTGCTGGCGTGGCGCACTCTGTTGGCGTTGTTCATCGCGGGTTTCGACCTGAATCACGCCGCGTCGGAAATCGACCTCCACCTGAGTGTGATAATCGTCCAGATAGCGAACCAAAGAATGGGTGCCCGATTGCTTGGCGTGCTCACCCCAAAGACGAGTCTGATCGGGTGAGAGAAAGTCCAGTAAGGCCGTTTGCAGGTCCGCTGGCATATGGTCAAAGTTATCGGGCAGTTCGGCGGCACTGATGGGATTCGCTGTGAGAGCTGCCACACATGACATGCAGTAAACGAGGTGGCGCACGCCGTTGCCAATTTCCAGAGCGCGCTCATCTGAGATTCGTCGAGTTGCCAGTCGAGCCGCCAATCGAGCTCTATGTCGAACGACTACTTTAACGGCCACTCGAACTGTCGATAAAAAGCCTAACGTTGACGCCACACTTCACTCCGTACGTCGCCTATAAGAGGCAGGGGGAAAGCGTCAGTGTACCGTGAATGTTATTTATGGGTCACTTACCCCTGACGAAGTAACCTCATGCATGGCGTATTGCCAATCAGC
>JAYYHP010000299.1:0-21740 GCA_036148335.1 Pseudomonadota bacterium | reverse complement strand
CCGAGCCGATGATCATCGGTCGTAATTTTCGCGTGAAAGTAAACGCCAATATCGGTAATTCGGCGGTGACGTCATCGATTGCCGAAGAGGTTGAAAAAATGGTGTGGGCGACTCGTTGGGGGGCGGACACCATTATGGATTTATCCACCGGTAACGACATTCACGAAACCCGTGAATGGATTTTACGAAACTCGCCTGTTCCAGTGGGCACCGTTCCTCTTTATCAGGCGTTGGAGAAAGTCGGTGGCGTGGCCGAAGATCTGACCTGGGAGGTTTACCGCGACACCTTGATTGAACAGGCAGAGCAAGGCGTGGATTACTTTACCATTCACGCTGGCGTGCGCTTAGCCTACATCCCGATGACGGCCAATCGTGTCACGGGCATCGTCAGTCGCGGCGGTTCTATCATGGCAAAATGGTGTCTGGCGCACCATGAAGAAAACTTTCTCTACACCCACTTCCGCGAAATCTGCGAGATCCTTCAGGCGTACGATATCTGTTTCTCACTGGGCGATGGACTGCGTCCGGGCTCGGTGGCCGATGCCAATGACGAAGCTCAGTTTGCTGAACTGAAAACCTTGGGTGAGTTGACCAAGATTGCCTGGGAATACGATGTTCAGACCTTTATCGAAGGGCCCGGACATGTGCCTATGCATCGCATCCGCGAAAACATGGAAGAGCAGCTTAAGCACTGCCACGAGGCCCCGTTTTACACCTTAGGGCCTCTGACGACGGACATTGCACCGGGTTACGATCATTTTACCTCTGGTATTGGCGCTGCATTAATCGGTTGGTACGGCTGCGCCATGCTGTGTTACGTCACACCGAAAGAACACCTTGGTTTGCCCGATAGGGACGACGTGAAACAAGGTCTGATTGCGTATCGCATTGCGGCGCACGCGGCGGATCTGGCCAAAGGTCACCCGGGCGCTCAGATGCACGACGATGCGATGTCGAAAGCGCGTTTCGAATTCCGCTGGGAAGACCAGTTCAACCTCGCATTAGACCCGGATACCGCCCGCGATTACCACGATGAGACCCTACCAAAGGCAGGGCACAAGAGCGCGCACTTCTGCTCGATGTGTGGACCTAAATTCTGCTCGATGAAGTTGTCTCACGATATTCGTAATGGCGATATTCTCGACAGCTCGCAACGTGGCATGAAAGAAATGTCCGAGCGATTCAAGGCCGAAGGCAGTGAGTTGTATCAGCCAGCGACGGCAGAGCAGTAATGCCAGTGGCTGACGCCTCTGTGAAAAGTGGGCGCTCCATTGCCATCCTCGGCGGTGGCTTAATGGGGCGCCTGTTGGCCTGGACGCTGGCGCGTCGCGGTGATGCTGTGAGCGTTTATGATGCTGCACCAGAGCACGCGCCCGCGGCGGCGGCGCATACCGCAGCGGCCATGGTGGCTCCGTGGGCCGAGCGCCCGGTGTGTAGCGAGCGCGTGTTCACGTTGGGCTGTGAGTCCTTACGTTTGTGGCCCTCGCTACTGGCGGAGGTCAGCCGCGAATCTGGCATGCCAGTGCGCTGGAATGACGGCGGCACTTTGATTGTGGCTCACCGGGGGGACCAGGCAGAATTTCACAACCTCTGTGCTTACTACCAGCGACAACAGTGGCTGCCCAATGGGCGAGAAATACCTCAGTCTCAATTAGCAGATTCGCCGGTGCAGATCCTCAATGCTCCGGCGTTACGCCAACTAGAACCCGGGCTGAGCACTGAATTTCAACAGGGCCTGTGGCTACCTGAGGAAGGACAGGTCGATAACCGTCGGTTGTGGCGGGCGCTGGAAATTGCCACGGGTCGCGCGCAGGCGAAATTTCATTACGACGCTCTGGTGACCGATCTCGAAGGACACCCGTTGGTCAATGGCCGTAGCTTGCACGCCGACTGCATCATCGATTGTCGGGGCACTGGCGGGCGCAGTGCGTCTCCGGTGCGCGGCGTTCGCGGAGAAACCGTTTGGTTACAGGCGCGAGACGTCACCTTGTCTCGTCCGATTCGGTTATTGCACCCTCGCTACCACTTCTATCTGGTGCCTCGTGGTCAGGGGACGTTTCAACTGGGGGCGACGGAGCTGGAGAGCGAAGACCGCTCGCCGGTCAGTGTTCGTTCGGCAATGGAGATGCTCAGTGCTCTTTGGACGCTGGCACCGGGATTTGCCGAGGCCAGAATTCTGTCCATGGAAGCCAATCTGAGGCCAGCCACACCGACCCACGAACCAGAAATATCCCGCTTGGGTAATCAGGTGCGGGTGAATGGCTTATTTCGCCATGGCTTTTTATTAGCCCCAGCATTGATAGCACCAGTATTAGCGTGCGTGGATCAAGATCCTGTTGAGTCTGTGGATTATCTGGGGTCGCACCGCCCCGAAAAAGCACCTGTTAGCGAAGCGGCTGTCAGCAAAGCATCTGTTAGCAAAGCAGCGAATCATTACATTTCGAACAACCAGAATTCCGATAAAGAGAAAAGTCATGCCTGAGACATCAGAAGGATTGAGTGATACGCCTCGATGCCATATCAATGGTCAGGCTCGCGTACTACCGGACCATCGCAATTTGCAGCAGCTGATCTTTGATGACCTCAGTTACCCGCAAACAGGTCAGTTTGTGGTCGCACTCAACAGCACCATCATTCCGGCCGCGGAGCTTGCTAATCATGCATTACGAGATGGCGACCGGATCGATATTCTCGGCGCGATCACCGGGGGATGACGGGATGACCCAAACCACTAACCAAGGCACTAACCAAGGCACTGATGCTATTGGGCACGCAACCGATCCGTTAATCATTGCCGGGCAGACCTTCTCTAGCAGGCTTTGGCTTGGCTCTGCTATGTATGCCTCACCTGAGCAGATGATGTCTGCCTTTAAGGCGGGGCAACCGGGTTTTATCACTGTGTCACTGCGCCGCCAGACCGCGAATGAAGTCTCAGACAATGGTCATTGGGCGCTGCTGACCGAGTGGATGGCCGACAGTGAGAGTCAGTTACTGCCGAATACGGCGGGCTGCCACAGCGCCGACGAAGCCATTACCTTAGCGCGCATGGCTCGTGCTTTGTTTGCAACAGACTGGATTAAACTCGAAGTCATCGGTGACCAGCATACCTTGCAGCCAGACCCGTTTGAGTTAGTCGCCGCGGCCGAGGAGCTGACCCGCGACGGTTTTAAGGTGTTGCCGTACTGCACCGACGATCTGGTGTTGTGCGAAAAACTGTTAGCCATGGGGTGCCCGGCGGTGATGCCTTGGGGCGCTCCGATTGGCACTGGCAAGGGGCTATTGAACCCTTATCAATTGCGCACCCTGCGTGAGCGATTGCCAGAAGCGGTGTTGGTGGTGGATGCCGGTATCGGCCGCCCGTCGCAAGCGGCGCAAGCCATGGAAATGGGCTACGACGCTGTGCTGCTCAATACCGCCGTTGCCAAAGCGCATGACCCGATCATGATGGCCAATGCGTTTCGTCAGGCGGCGGAGGCGGGGCGACAGGCCTGGCAAGCAGGCGCCATGACGGAGCGGGACATGGCATCACCATCGACGCCCGTTGCCGGATTGCCGTTCTGGCAGCAGGTGCCCTCATGACTGGCAATTCAAGCTCGGTGACGAATCAACCACCGCAGTCTGAACAGGCTCCGTATTGTCTGGTGATTTGCGCCTCCGACAGTCGCGGTGGCGCTGGCCTTCAAGCGGCCTTGACACAAGCAGCAATGCTGGGCGTTGCCTGCCGCACCGTGATAACGGCCGTCACTGTGCAATCCATTGACGGCGTCGAATCCGTTACGCCAATGTCCATATCTGTGATTCGGGCTCAGATTCAGGCCGCGTTAAAAGAAGGCCTGCCCGGTACCTTGCTGGTGGGTTGGTTACCGTCGGGTGATGGTCTGTTGCCCGCGCTGGTTGAGGAAATTGAAGCACTGATTAACCGTGGCTGTCGTCTGATCTGGGACCCGGTAATTCGCCCCAGTCTTGGCAGCTTTGAATCTGCCCAGGCCGTGCCGGTTGAAGTCAACTCACAAGCCGCACAGGCAAATGATCATGCACAGGATACTAAAGCGCTGAGTGCGCTGATTCGGTTGAGTTATGTAATGTCTCCGTCGCTGACGGAAGCTAATTACTTACTGCAGCTTGCACGCACAAACGACAGAGAAGGGCTCCCCAGCGTTGAGTGTGCCGCCAATACGGCGGCCAGACAGCTACGTGAACTCGGCGCACATACGGTGCTTGTCAGCGGTGGCGACAGCGTATCGGAGTATTCACCTGCCATGGACGACGGGACCTTGTGGCTGACCGATCAGGTTGCCTCAACAGTGAATCCAGAGCAGCCCGAGACTGCGGTGTTGCCCGAATTCGCCATGCATCAGACTCGTCTGCAGGGCAGTGCGCACGGGACGGGCAGTCATTTGAGTGCGGCGATAGCTATGTTGCTGACGCGCGGCGAGCGTTTATACGATGCGTTGCTGCTGGCATCCGTGCGTGCTCGTCAGTGCGTTCAACAGCGCGAGATTGCCGGCGTGCGCATGGCGCCGGGGGACAAGGCAGATAATCTCGTGATGCCGGATGTCGGTGACAAATCCACGCCGGATCAAGGATCAAGCCCCAACGCGTGTGCGAGCCAGCCGCAGGGGACGCATGGTCTGTGTCAGTCGTCCGATTGGCCATTGGTGACGCCGCCACAGGGGCATGAGCGTCTGGACTTTCCTCGATTGAATCGCGCTCTGGGACTGTATGCCCTAACCGATCAGGTGGCTCAGGTGCGCGCCTTGGTTCTACTGGGCGCGCAATCGATTCAGTGGCGAGTGAAGCAACCCGGGCCTGAGTATGTACGGGATACTGCCGAGGCGCTACAAGTGTGCCGCGACGCGGGTGTCAGCTTCTGGATCAATGACGATTGGCAACTGGCATTGTCGGTGCGTCCTGACGGTGTTCACTTAGGGCAGGAGGATGTCTGCAAGGCCGATCTGAAGGCGCTGGCTGATGCTGGGATAGGCATAGGTATCAGCACTCATACTTATTGGGAAGTGGCGCGTGCGCGCGCACTGAATCCCAGCTACATCGCGTTTGGCCCGGTGTTCAGCCCGCTGTCGAAAACACTGAAATATCCCACCCTCGGCATTGAGCGCCTGCGGGAGTGGGTACAAGGCTTGCCGGGGCATCGTTTTACCTGCATAGGCGGCATCGTACCTGAGAATGCGGCGGCGATTGCGGCCACGGGCGTAGGCTCGCTGGCAGTGGTGACCTGCATACGACCGGGGCCCGAACAGGAAAAGAATTGCCTGGCACTGCATCAAGCGCTTGAAAACGCGAACACCACCCCCACATAGGTGCATAGACCTTGTCATGGTTAGCCTGTCAGAGAAAAGAAGGAGACAACAATGACCACGGCCAGCAAAGAAACTCTGGGTTTTAAAACCGAAGTTAAACAGCTGTTGCACCTGATGATTCACTCTTTGTACTCAAACAAAGAGATCTTTCTTCGTGAGTTGGTATCCAATGCCTCGGATGCCTGCGATAAATTGCGTTTTCAGGCACTGTCCAACGGTGACCTCTACGAAAACGACAGTGAACTGAAAGTCGATATCACCTTTGATAAAGACGCCGGTACACTCACCATTGCCGACAACGGTATTGGTATGACCCGTGACGATGTGGTTAACCACCTCGGTACCATCGCCAAATCGGGTACCGCGGAATTTCTCAGCCAGTTAAGTGGCGACCAAAAGAAAGACTCGCAGCTGATCGGTCAGTTTGGTGTCGGTTTTTACTCGGCATTTATTGTTGCCGATAAAGTGACGGTTGAAACCCGTCGTGCCGGTGCTGATGCCAGCGACGGTGTGCGTTGGGAGTCAGAAGGCGAGGGCGAATTCAGCCTCGAGGCCATTGAACTGCCTGCCCGCGGTACGCGTATTACGCTGCACCTGAAAGAGGGTGAGCAGGAATTTGCCGATACTTTCCGTCTGGAAAATCTGATTCGCAAATACTCAGACCATATTGCGATCCCGGTGTTTGTACAGAAAGACGCGGAAGAAAACGAAGACGGCGAAGAGACGACCAGTAATGAGGCGGTCAACCAGGCACAAGCCATGTGGACGCGTCCGAAAAGTGATCTCAGCGATGAAGATTACACCGAATTCTATAAGCACGTATCACACGACTGGAACGAGCCGCTGACCTGGATGCACAACCGTGTTGAAGGCAAGCTTGATTACACCAGCCTGCTTTATATTCCTTCCAAAGCGCCATTTGACCTGTGGAATCGTGAAGCCACGCGCGGCCTGAAACTCTACGTGCAGCGTGTATTTATCATGGACGACGCCGAGCAGTTCCTGCCAACGTATCTGCGATTTGTGAAAGGTGTGCTGGATTCCAACGACCTGTCGCTCAACGTCTCCCGTGAAATTCTGCAACAGGATAAACAGGTAGATAGCCTGCGCAGTGCTCTGGTTAAACGCGTTCTTGATACGCTGGAAAAATTAGCGAAAAAAGACGCCGAAAAATACCAGACGTTCTGGGAAGCGTTCGGTGAAGTATTAAAAGAAGGCCCAGCCGAAGATTTCGCTAACCGCGAGAAAATTGCCGGTCTGTTCCGTTTTGCCACGACGCAAAGTGACGATGCCACCCAAAACGTTGGCTTAAGTGACTACGTCTCACGCATGCGTGATGGTCAGAAGAAAATCTACTACATCACGGGCGACAGCTACGAGTCTGCGGCAGCCAGCCCTCACCTGGAATACTTCCGTAAGAAAGGGGTTGAAGTTCTGCTGCTGACCGACCGTGTCGATGAGTGGATGGTTGGCCACCTGAACGATTTCGATGGCAAGCCATTCCAGGACGTGACCAAAGGCGAGCTGGATCTGGATGAACTGGCGGACAGCGACGAAAAAGATCAGCAGAAGGCACTGGAAGAAGCGCACAAAGCGCTGGTGGAACGTCTGCAGGCGGCCCTGCTTGAGCAAGTAAAAGAAGTCCGTGTGACGTCACGTCTGTCTGATTCACCCGCCTGTCTGGTGGTTGGTCAGTACGATATGGGCGGTCATATGCGCCGTATGATGGAAGCGGCGGGGCAGCCGGTACCGGAACCCGAAATGGCTCTGGAAATTAATCCAACGCATCCATTAATTGAGCGTCTGGATAAAGAAGCGGATGAAGACCGTTTTGCCGAGCTTGCTTTGCTGATTCATGCTCAGGCTCAGTTGGCGGAAGGTAGTCAATTGAAGCAACCTGCTCAATACGTGGCGCGCCTGAACAAGCTGCTGCTGGATCTGATGCAGTAATCACAAGGCTAATCTGCCGATGCCTTACAAGAGTCATCGGTTTTAGCAAAGGCATAGCCTGAGAAAGTACCGTGACGCCGACCACCGGCGTCGCGGTATTTTTTTATTCCCCACAAAACTTTTCGTTTGTTCGCTGGTCTTTTAACGACGAAAGCGCCATCTTGGTGCGTGAACGCCACACTGTTATGATGGCGACAATTGTTAATTAACCGGAAGTCGAATTCCTATGAAACTGATCTCAACACTTCGTCAACTATGTATTCCTGCGTGCCTGATGTTCAGTGGCGCCGCAGTGGCGGGTGGTTCACTGGATTTAAGCCTGGCGGACACCACGGCGCGTGTCGCCTGGGATGCCACGCGAGTGGATACGGGTCTGCACCTGAATGCGGCGCTCTTACATGAAAGTGAGCAGGGCAACGCCGTTTCCGCCGGTGTTCATGTTGTGGATGTGCGTAATCCTAATTCTGATCTGTACATTGGTGTCGGCGCCAATGCCTACGGTATTTTTACTGACGACAACGACGGTGTTGCAGTGGGTGTGGGTGGTTTCGCACAGTACAACTTCCCGTTTAACCGCGACTTCGGTGTCAGCGGTCATGCCTACTATGCGCCGCCCGTCGTTTCTTTTGCCGGGGTAGATAACCTGGTCGATGCCGATCTGCGCGTGCACTACAACATTCTGCCGACGGCGCACCTGTACACCGGTTTCCGCATGATGTCTCTGAGCCTTGAAGAGCGCTCCGGCCGTTACAAGCTGGCCGATGGCCTGCACTTTGGTCTGAAACTGGATTTCTGATGAGTCAGTGGCTGGGGTTCACTAATCAGAAGCTCTATCAGGCGCGACTGCTGCTTGATGAGCGTCGTAAACAGTCGTCTAACCCTGTCATGGTGTCCGCCATGACAGAGGGCGCTTTGTATCTGATGTACGACGCCTGGGTGTCTTATCTGAATGAACTGGCAGACCCGGCTGGGGTGAAACAATCCGTTGATTCATTTGAGCGCTTACTGCAGATCACGCCTCTGGTGACTGGCGAAATGACGGAACTGAAAAACCTGCGGGATGAGACTGACAGTTGGCTGAGTATCATGCTGGCGATGGTCGCCGATCAGGCGCAACCGTCTTCTGCTCAGTCTGGTGCGAGTGCTCAAGCGGTTCAGTTAATCGCCGTCAGCCGACCAACAGCCACCGCCGACGCCCGAGACCTCTGGCAGGCCTTGTCGGATCTCATTGATAGTCAGCGTCAGAATCGACAGGAAAGCTGACCCCTCCCAATAGCCGCATATCTTGCCAAAGTCGTGTGTGGTATCATCGCCATTCACAACAGAGAGGCATGTATGGCTGGTTTTTTTGAGATCGTAGAATTATCCAACGGAGATGTTGCACTGCGTCGTGTGGATGAGCCAGAAGGCGAAGCCCTGATGCGAATCAGCTTTTCCGAGGATGCGAAAGCCAGTCTCCAGGACCATCACATCGACGTTGCCCGCGTCATGTTAGAAGCCGGTGTGCGCCTCGTCGGTGATCTGTCAGGCATGGAAGTCGAAAGCGACGACTTCGGTATTCCAGAGCCTACGGCGCAACGCGTTCACTGATTCTCCAATTAAGAATCAGACATCCGTTCGAATCAGAATCACGTGCGTACCATGCGCTTCTGCCAGTTGGCGGAAGGTCTGACGGCTCTCACGTGATAAGTTTCCTTGCCATTCCATGATGACATGACTCGTCGCTGCTTCCAGTGCCTTAATGAGCACGCTCAGCTGCTGAGCTTCCGTAGTCGCTACGTGCAGAATCGGTGCTTTATCCAGTCCGGCTCGCGCCAGCCATTCTTTGTTTAACGATTTGTTTGCACTTAACCACATCAGCCAGCGCTGATGTTCACTGCAATGCGCCAGTACCGGCAACAGCTGAAACGGTTGTAATGCACTGCCTTCTCCCAGAATAACCTCGGTCAGGCTGCCACGCTCTGCTGGAGCAGGCTGTGGCGCTACCGAGGCGCTGAGTGGCAATGATGATGGCAACATTTCAAAGGTAAGCTGGCGCATAACTACTCCTCAATAATCAGTGGCGGCGAACAACGCCGACATAGAGGCCTTCAATGGCGAATTCCTGTTCCTTCAGGTTCACTTCAATCGGATCGTACTGGTCGTTTTCGGCAAACAGGGTCACTTGGTTGCGGCTTTTGTGATAGCGCTTCACGGTAACGTCTTCACCGACACGGGCCACGACAACCTCGCCGTTTCGGGCGCTTTCGGTTTTATGTACAGCGATGTAATCGCCATCCATGATGCCGATGTTGATCATACTGTCCCCATGAACCTCCAGCAGGAAGTCGGCGCCGGGCTTAAAGAATGACGGCGGAATTTCGCAGTAATCTTCAATATGCTCCTGGGCCAGAATCGGTTCACCGGCCGCTACTCGACCAATAATAGGAAGCCCCGGGGAGTCTTCTCCCACAATACGAATTCCCCGGCTGGCGCCCGGCATCATTTCAATGGCGCCTTTACGGGCCAGCGCTTTCAGGTGTTCTTCCGCTGCGTTGGGAGAGCGAAAGCCCAGCTCAGCGGCAATCTCGGCTCGCGTTGGCGGGTACCCAGTGTCTTCAATGGCTGAACGGATCAGGTTCAGAACTTCCTGCTGACGCGCGGTGAGTTTTTCCATGAGGGTTTATCCAGTCTGTTCATTTATACAGTAATTGGAAATATATACAGTAATTGGCACTGTGTAAATACCCAGTGTTGCGCCAGTGTTAGGTTTGTCGGTGCGTGGTCTGCTGAGTTGATGAAGCAGCTTGCTGCGGGGATGCAACTTCGCGAGAGCCGAAGATGGTGTATAGATTGATTTAGAGAATGCAGCTGAGCATCGCACAGAAGATAATCACAGCCACGTCGGTAAAGTGGTGTGTGATGGCTTTCAATTTGTCGTGATCAAAGCCCTTGCTGTGCTTGCGTGTACAGTGTTTTAAACGTATGTTTGAAACACTGTTATAAGGATGAGGCACTATGGCCCAGAAAGACACTGCCCGCAGTATTCTCGATGCGGCGGAAGAGCTGTTTTCAGAACGTGGTTTTGCGGAAACGTCGCTGCGTAATATCACGACCAAGGCAGACGTGAACCTGGCGGCAGTGAACTATCATTTTGGTTCCAAGAAGTCTTTGATTCAGGCGGTTTTCGCGCGGTTTCTTAATCCCTTTGTGGCAGAGCTCGATAAGGCTCTGACTCAGTTTGAAGCCGATGAATCGCAGACCGCAGATCTGATGGCGCTGTTACGTTTGCTGTCCGATACGGCCTTGCGATCAGGGGCGGATAAACCGGAACGTCTGAACATTTTCATG
The DNA here is from genome assembly GCA_036148335.1 of Pseudomonadota bacterium. Taxonomy (GTDB): domain Bacteria; phylum Pseudomonadota; class Gammaproteobacteria; order Pseudomonadales; family Oceanobacteraceae; genus Thalassolituus. The sequence goes on along the minus strand of JAYYHP010000299.1, from coordinate 11,142 downwards.
CGCTTACTTGGACTGGCCTACAGTCAGGGGCAGGGGCACTTACGTCGGTTTTTACGCCTTGAGTACGGCCACGTATTCCGCCGTTACTCGCAACTGGTGACTCAAGCGACCCCAGAACTGTCGGACGAAGACCGCTTCTGGCGTGTCCACTTTATGCTCGGGGCGACCATGTTTACCTTAAATGGTGTCGATTCGTTAACGGCCATGGCGGAGCACGATTTAGGCAAAGCGACTTCCACCGCGGATGTGATCGGGCATCTGTTGCCGTTTTTGGCCAGCGGTATGACGTCTGGCAAAGACGGCGCCTGAGCTTCAATGAAGACGACGCATACTCCGGCATTGTCAGAGTCGAATTTGATTGAAATATCGATCGAAGATCAGTTGCTGCGGCTGACGTTAGCCGATGGCAGCGTAGAGACTTTTCCGGTGTCGACGGCGGCCAACGGCCCGGGCGAGCAAGAGAACTCCGGGTGTACTCCACGAGGCTGGCATCGCATCCGTGCGGTCATCGGCCGCGGCCAGCCATCAGGCGCGGTGTTTGTCGGACGCCGTCCCACCGGTGAAATCTACTCGCCGTCGCTGGCCGATGAGTTTCCTCAGCGGGATTGGATTCTTTCCCGCATTTTATGGCTGCAAGGGCAGGAAGTCGGTGTTAACCGATTTGGTCACGTTGATTCCATGCGTCGCTATATTTATCTGCACGGTACGCCAGATTCCGAACCTATGGGTGTGCCACGTTCACACGGCTGTGTGCGAATGCGAAACACAGACGTGATTTTATTGTCAGAGAAAGTTCCACCGGGCACACCGGTGTGGATTCAGGAACATAGCTTTCGGAGAATTGCATGTCGCAACCTCTAGCGGTCGGAGTGATCGCTGATATTGATGGTCTCACGCTGAGTGATGACGATCGGACGTTTTTGCAGGCCCCAGAACTCAGTGGCCTTATTCTCTTCACCCGAAATTACGAATCTCCTCAACAGCTTGCCGCACTGACGGCCGATATCCGTTCGATACGGCCGGACCTGTTGATCTGTGTGGACCAGGAGGGCGGACGGGTACAGCGTTTTCGTGAGGGCTTTACGCGTTTCGCGCCCATGATGACCTTTGAACGCCTGTATCAGGTAGATCCTGAGCGCGCGCTGCATTTTGCCGAACAAGGGGGTTACCTGCTGGCGCAGGAACTGGTGCTGCACGGGGTAGACCTGACGTTTGCCCCGGTACTGGATATCGAGCGTGACTGCTCTCAGGTGATTGGTGATCGTGCCTTTGGCCATGATGAAGCCACCGTGGCGGCGTTGGCGGCAGCCTGGTGTCGCGGCCTCGCGCGCGCCGGCATGAAGGCCGTAGGGAAACACTTCCCGGGTCACGGTGCAGTGGTGGCTGACTCTCACGTCAGCTTACCGGTGGATGAGCGCAGTTACCTGGATCTCGAATACGACATGCGTCCTTTTGTGCGGTTAATGGCGCAGGACCTCTTACAAGGGATCATGCCGGCTCACGTGATTTACCCGGCGGTAGATGCTGAGCGGACGGCGGGATTTTCGGCGCGCTGGCTGCAGGGTATTTTGCGCGGTGATCTGGGTTTTGATGGTGTTATTTTCAGTGACGATCTGTCGATGGCAGGCGCCGCGGCGACGGGATCTCCGGGCGCTCGTGCGAATGCGGCGATGGCCGCGGGGGCGAATGCGCTAGTGGTCTGTAATCACCGGGCCGCTGCGCAGGAAGTGATTGATGCGGTGGCGTCGTCTGAACTGTCGCTTACGCCTCTGTCACTGCAGCACTGGCAGCCTGTCGCTGGCCGCTCGGATGACGGTTCTACGATGAATCATAAGTCGGATACGCTGCGGTCAGAGCTTGAGGCGATTCGAACAGAGTTAGAAGCTCAGGGTCTGATTCACTCGTAAGCTATTTCAACGATGGAAATTCCGAGCACTGGCGTGGGTTTCCACATAGAATGCGCCCGGAAAACGTTTCAGACTAACCCCGTTAAAACAAAGCGAGTTGCCTACGTGAGCACAACCCCTTGTATTGCCATCATCGGTGGCACCGGCCTGACCGAATTGGATGGCCCAGTACTTACCCATACTCATCGTCAGACAACGGAATTGGGTGCGCCATCGTCGCCGATTATTGAGGGCGAGTGGGGCGGTCAGCGAGTGCTGTTTCTGGCCCGTCACGGTCATCCTCACAAGGTACCACCCCATAAGATTAATTACCGCGCGAACCTGCTTGCCCTGCAAGCCTTGGGTGCGACGGCCATTCTGGCGGTGAATGCTGTGGGCGGGATTCATGCCGACATGGGGTCCGGAGTTCTGGTCGTTCCTGATCAGATTGTCGACTACACCTGGGGCCGTGAAAGCACGTTTTTCGACGGAGAGTTCCGCCCGCTCGATCATATCGATCTGACCGAACCCTATGACGAGACGGCTCGTCAGGCCTTGTTAAAAGGCGCGGCTGCCGCTGAGATTCCAGTACTCGACTTTGGCGTTTACGCGGCGACGCAAGGCCCTCGCTTGGAAACCATTGCTGAAATCACTCGCCTGGAGCGGGATGGCTGCGATCTGGTGGGAATGACTGGCATGCCGGAAGCAGCACTGGCTCGTGAGTTAGGGATTCCTTATGCCAGCTTGTGTCTGGTGGTTAATCCGGCCGCCGGTAAGGCCGAGGGTGAAATCACCATGGAAGACATTCAGCGAGTCATCGCGGGCGGCATGGACCAAGTACGTGAAGTACTCGCCGCGACCTTGCAGGGCATGTCGTCCAGCCCGGTCGCTTAACTGGCTGGATCAATACTGGGCTTGTCTCATAAAAAAACACCCGCACATTGGCGGGTGTTTTTGTTTGATCGGCTGGCTATCAAGGCGAAGGTATCAGGGCTGAGCTGCTGGAACGGTGCTGTTGGTGGCATTGTTCTCTGATTTGTCTTGGGCTTGGGCTTCGTCTCGGGCTTCAGGCTCCTCGTAGCGATCCACCTGAATCAGCACGCCCAGTAATGGGTGGTCCAGGTAATGCAACTCGCCACTGCGCATACGGCGACTGGTGTTGAGGTCGGCAGCGCGCAAAGGCAGCCACTGCGGGGTATTGTTTATCTCAGCAACCGCAGCCGTTACCAACGTGTCTCTGGATGCAGTGTCATCAGATGCCATGCCAATAGATGCCCGATTAGCGGCAAAGGTGTCCGTCAGCGGCTGAGAAGCAACGGCCTCGGCGCTGGTCGTTACATCCGTCGCGGCGGTATCGAGCGCTACCGGATCTGGCAGGGTGAAAATCTGTTGTTCAACCGTCAGGTCGGGAGTGACATGCAGGTAGCGGCTGCGATGCAGGGTGAGGTCGCCACTGACGATGACCCGGAAGTTTTCCTTCTCATAGGTCAGCTCAACGTCATGACCTTTGGCCAGATCTTTGTCTTGCAGTGTTTCAAGCCAGGCCTGATGCCAGACAATGTGCATGTCCGGACGATAAATAAAACGTGCGGCGGCGTCTTCCAGGAGGCGGTCATCAAGCAAGATCACGGGCTCGACGGCGTCAGTCTCAGAAGGCACAGAGTTGTCGTTATCGGTTGGCGTGCCGGCCGTGGGCGACAACTCAGAATCCGCGATATCGCTATTGCCATCTGCCTCTATAAGATCAAAGCTCGCCTCATTGCTGGCGTCTTGTTCGCGCTCAGCTTCTGCCAATAAACGGGCTTCTTCCGCACGCTGTTCGAGTAATGGCCAATGTTCTTCACGAGCGCTGTTCTCATCCAGATACGCAAACAGAATGACCTCAACCCGATAGCGGTCTTCCGCTTGGGTCACGGCGCTGGTCAGCAGCAGGGCGCTGGTCAGCAGGGTAGTGGCTACCTGAGTGGCAGAAAATCTCACGCGTTAGGGTCCTTCTGTAAGTCGACCAAGAGTTGATCAATGGTCTGGAAGCGTCGGTCAATGGTGTCCATGTTGGCGTAAAAGCGTAATGAATTACCGTCGTCCAGTTTATAGGCATCCGGGCGTGTCTGCACCAGCTTGATCAGAGTGAAGGGGTTGATCTCGGTATCACGGGCAAATTCAATGCGCCCGGTGCTGTCATTGGCATCCAGTCGGGCGATGCCCAGTGGCTGCAACTTGAGCTTCAGTGAGGTCACGTTAAACAGATGTTTCACTGGGTCCGGTAACAGACCGAAGCGGTCGATCATCTCGACCTGAAGCTCTTTCAGGGCGATGTCGTCCTTGGCCGAGGCAATACGTTTGTACAGCGTCAGGCGCGAGTTTACATCCGGCAGGTAATCGTCCGGGATGCGGGCTGGCAGGTGCAAGTTAACGTCGGCACCGTGGGTGCTGGCCAGATCCACCGACGGCTCTTTGCCGGAGCGAATGGCATTGACGGCCTGCTCGAGCATTTCCATATAAAGCGTGAAACCAATGGTTTCGATCTGTCCGGACTGTTCATCGCCGAGCAGCTCACCCGCCCCGCGAATCTCAAGGTCGTGGGTGGCGAGCATAAAACCAGCGCCAAGGTCTTGCGCGGCAGAAATGGCTTCCAGTCGTTTCTCGGCGTCTTTGGTCAGTTTTTTGGGTGGCGTCAGCAGATATGCGTAGGCCTGGTGGTGCGATCGGCCAACACGGCCGCGTAACTGGTGTAACTGCGCCAGGCCAAACTTATCGGCACGCTCGATAATGATGGTGTTGGCAGACGGAATGTCGATGCCGGTCTCGATGATGGTGGTACACACCAACATATTGAAGCGCTTGTGATAAAAGTCGCTCATTACGCTTTCGAGTTCGCGCTCAGACATTTGCCCGTGCGCGACGCCGATCCGTGCCTCGGGAATGGCCTCGCCGAGTTCACGTGCCACGCGCTCAATGGTTTTGACTTCGTTGTGCAGGAAGTACACCTGACCACCACGCAGAATCTCCCGAAGCACCGCCTCTTTAACGGTGGCATCGTCACTCGGGCGAACAAAGGTTTTGACGCTCAGGCGCTTGGCCGGTGGCGTGGCAATGATCGAAAGGTCACGAATGCTCGCCATCGCCATGTTCAGGGTTCGCGGAATCGGCGTGGCGGTTAACGTCAGAATGTCCACCTCGGCTCGCAAGGCTTTGATTTTCTCTTTTTGGGCGACACCAAAGCGGTGTTCCTCGTCGATAATCAGCAGGCCGAGATGATCAAATTGCACATCTTTTTGCAGTAGCTTGTGGGTGCCGACCACAATGTCGGTTTTACCTTCCAGCATGCGATCCAGCGCGGCTTGAGTATCTTTGGCGGATTTAAAGCGCGACAGTACGTCCACCTTCACCGGCCACTCAGCAAAGCGGTCTGCAAAGTTCTGATAATGCTGTTGTGCCAGCAGGGTGGTGGGCACCAGCACCGCCACCTGCTTACCACTCTGCACGGCCATAAAGGCGGCGCGCATGGCGACTTCGGTTTTACCAAAGCCCACGTCACCGCACACCAGGCGGTCCATTGGGCGGGGAGAGCACATGTCGCCAATCACGGCCTCGATGGCGGCCTGCTGGTCCGGGGTTTCTTCATAAGGGAACCCGGCGGCAAAGCGTTGGTAGTCGTTGTCGGGTTCGTCGAAGGCGAAGCCTTTGCGGGCCTGACGACGCGCGTAAATATCTAAAAGCTCGGCGGCCGTGTCGCGAATTTTCTCAGCGGCTTTGCGTTTTGCTGCCGACCATTTATCCGTGCCCAATTTATTGACCGGCGCGCGTTCCTGCTCGGCACCGCCGTAGCGGGAAATCAGGTGCAGGCTAGCAACGGGGACGTAAAGCTTGTCGTTGCTGGCGTACTCCAGTACCACGAATTCATTGACCTGACCGCCAGCATCCAGCGTCTGCAGACCAAGATAGCGACCAACTCCGTGATCCAGATGCACCACCGGCGCGCCTTCTTTCAGCTCTGACAGGTCGCGGATGACCATGTCGCTGTCGGTTTTCTGTTTCTGGCGACGGCGGGTCTGGCGAATACGCTGACCAAAGAGTTCGTTTTCGGTCACCAGATGCAGCGCGTGATTTTGCTCATCGACGATGGACACGCCTTGTTCCAGCGGGCCGATGACCATGCTGATGGGCGAGTGATCGTTTAAGGTGCTCGGCCAGTCGCCAAATTCCTTCGGTGTAATACGGATGCGGCCTAGCATGTCTTTCAGGGCTTCACGGCGACCCGCAGATTCGACCACGAATACGATGCGACCCGGCTTGCCCTCAAGCCAGCGCTGAACCTTGGCGAGCGGCGCTTCGGCGCGGGCGTCGACACTGAGGTCCGGCAGGGGTTGTGTGGTGTATGCCGTCGCGCCGGCGCGATCTGGTAAATCAGCGGCATGCCACTGTGCGCGCGGGTATTGGTTGAGCTGTGAGAAGAGCTCATCTGTGGCCAAAAACAGATGCGCGGGTGCCATGATCGGGCGCTGAATATCGTAACGGCGGCTTTCGTAGCGGGATTCCACGTCATCACGGAAGTGCTGGGCGGCGCTTTCGATGCCAGCATCATGAATAATCAGCGTGTTATCGGGCAGGTGATCGAAAAGATGGCCAAGATCGTCGGTAAAGAACAGCGGTAGGAAGTATTCGATGCCGGCTGGCGCAATGCCTTGTGCCACGTCGGTAAATACGGGGCAAGACTTGGGGTCGTTATCAAAGAAGTCGAACCAGCGGGTTTTAAAGGTCCGGATCGCCCCAGTGTCCATTGGGAATTCCCGCGCAGGCAGAATGCGTACCTGATCGGTTTTTTCCAGCGTTCGCTGGCTGTCAGGGTCAAAGGTACGCAGTGATTCAATTTCATCGTCAAACAGCTCGATACGGAAAGGCTGCTCGTGCCCCATCGGGAAGATATCCATGATGGCGCCGCGTACGGCGAACTCGCCGTGTTCGTAGACCGTATCCACGCAGTGATACCCGGCGTTTTCCAGCTGCCGACGGGTATTGGCCACATCAAAGGTCTGGCCAATATCGAGAGCGAAGGTCTGCCCCTGATAAAAGCTCGCCGGAGGCAGCCGTTGTAACAGCGTGCTGACGGGCAGTATCAATACCCCCTGACGCAAGTCATGCAGTTGGCTCAGCGTCGCAATACGCTGCGAGATGATGTCCTGATGCGGTGAGAAGACGTCGTAGGCCAGGATTTCCCAGTCCGGGAAGTGCAGTACGGTCAAAGCAGGAGAGAAAAACCGGATTTCTTCTTCCAGTCGCAACGCGGCGCTGGTGTCGTGGGTGACGACTAAGGTCAGACCTTTGTGGTCACTGGCGGCTTTGGCGATGGCCAGCGCCTGACTGGCCCCATTGAGGGCGCCCCAGAAACGGCGGTCTCCCGCGCGGGTGGGGGTGTCTGGACTCAAAGGGCTGACCATATCGGCTCCGTAGACGCTGTCTTTAAAAAGGGCAGCAAGTGTAACCAAAGGGGGTGTGGCTGTTAACTGCTGCAGGCGATCTTCAACCATGCGGCGGCATTGCGCCCAACCCAGGTACTGCCTGACCGGATCAAACATTTGTCGTCAGGGGGCAAAATCGGCATAATACCGCCGCAAATTTTTACCCGTTTAACTCACTACGAAGGTGACCCCGTGAGCCAAGATATGCGCGACGCCTGCTTGCAGGACTGGATGGACCGAGAAACCATCGCCGAATCTATGATCCCACTGATTGGTGCTCTGTACCGTCAGAAAAGCATTGTTACTTCGGTCTACGGCCGTCCAGTGATCAATCGCTCTGTGATTGACCTGCTGAAAGCGCACCGCTTTGTGCGACACATGGAAAGCGAAGAGCTGTCAGTGCATGACACCTATCAGGTGCTGAAAGCCCTGGGTGAGATGGACATTGCTCGTGCTCACATCGACCTGGGTAAGCTGGCGGTTAAATACCGCAAAGAAGGCGCAGGTCAGGACGTTAAAGCCTTCCTCGAAAGCGAACTGTCTTCTCTGGTTGCTGATAACTCAGCCGAAAGCGAAAACCGCGATGTCGTTCTGTACGGTTTCGGTCGTATCGGTCGTCTGCTGGCTCGCATCCTGATCGAGAAAGAAGGTGGCGGTAACGGTCTGCGTCTGCGCGCTATCGTCGTTCGTCGTGGTAAGGGTGACGACCTGGTCAAGCGTGCGTCACTGCTGCGTCGTGATTCTGTACACGGTACGTTCCGCGGCTCTATCAGCGTTGATCACGAGCAGGAAGCCATCGTTGCTAACGGTACTTACATCAAGATCATTTACGCCAACAACCCAGCTGAAATCGATTACACCCAGTACGGCATCAACAATGCGCTGGTGATTGATAACACAGGTGTATGGCGCGATGAGGCTGGCCTGGCCCAGCACCTGGAAGCCAAAGGTACTGCACGCGTGCTGTTGACCGCGCCGGGCAAAGGTGACCTGAAGAACATCGTATACGGCATCAACAACAGCGTGATTGAGCCAAGCGACAAGATTCTGTCCGCGGCGTCATGTACGACGAACGCGATTACGCCAGTACTGAAAGTGATGAACGATCAGTACGGCATTGATAACGGTCACGTTGAGACCGTTCACTCATACACCAATGACCAGAACCTGATCGACAACTATCACAAAGGTGATCGTCGTGGTCGTTCAGCGCCACTGAACATGGTTATTACTGAAACGGGTGCTGCTAGCGCCGTGGCGAAAGCGCTGCCAGAACTGAAAGGTCTGCTGACCGGTAACGCGATCCGCGTACCTACGCCTAACGTTTCAATGGCCATCCTGTCTCTGAACCTGAAGAAAGACGTGACCGCAGAAGAAGTTAACGACTTCCTGCGTGATCAGGCGCTGCATTCTGCAGTGCAGAAGCAGATCGATTGGGTTAACTCTCCAGAAGTCGTTTCTACCGACTTCGTAGGTAATGGCCACGCTGGCATCGTTGATGCAAAAGCGACCATTGCTAATGGCAACCGCGTAAATCTGTACGTGTGGTACGACAACGAATACGGCTACAGCCGTCAGGTTGTGCGTATTGCTCAGCAGGTCTGTGGCGTCGAATACACGACGTACCCAGCTCGCGGATAAGCTGTCAATCAAGCCGTTGCCCTTGCAACGGCTTTTTTTTGTCTAAGCTTTGTACAAAGCAGTCTTTTTGATGCTCTGACTTCACCGGATTCTGGTCTATTTGGGCCTTAGTCCAGTGGATAAAAGTCAGTTGCGTCATTATAATTAGCGCGATTTTTTACTTGGGATATGGGCTTGTGTCCTTCCCGGGCTGTGCAAACCTTCTGGCAGGTCACCCCAACGATGGGCGTGAGCTGCTGGTTTGCGTGTCTGAGGCAGGGCAACCAACGAGTCCGAACGTGATTAGGCGAGGCGTATGATCAACATTAAGAAAGGTCTCGACTTACCAATCACCGGCAGTCCTGCACAGTCAATTTCGGAAGGTCCAAAAGTCACTCAGGTGGCGCTGGTCGGTCCGGATTACGTTGGTATGAAGCCAACGATGGCAGTTCAGGTCGGTGATCGAGTCAAGAAAGGCCAGGTGGTATTCACCGACAAAAAAACCGAGGGTGTCCAATACACCGCGCCTGTGGCAGGCGTAGTGAAAGCGGTCAACCGAGGTGAGCGTCGAGTGTTCCTGTCTCTGGTTATCGAGGCCGATGGTAACGACGAAGAAACCTTCACTAAATATGCACCGGAACAACTGAGCAGCCTGAACGCTGCAGATGTCGAAGCTAACCTGGTGGCTTCAGGTCTGTGGACGTCACTGCGTACCCGTCCGTACTCAAAAGTACCGGCGCTGGGCAGTCGTCCGGAAGCAATCTTCATCAATGCGATGGATACCAACCCGCTGGCAGCCGACCCTCAGGTCGTCATCAGTGCCGACGCGGAAGCCTTCAAACAGGGTGTGACGGTATTGAGCCGCCTGACCGAAGGTAAAACTTTTGTATGTAAAGCGCCGGGTGCTTCTATCCCAGAAGCAGGCGTTGAGCAGTCTGAAGAGTTCGCCGGGCCACACCCTGCGGGCCTCAGCGGTACTCACGTACATTTCTTACACCCTGTCAGCGAGAACCGCGTTGTCTGGACAGTGGGTTACCAGGACGCAATCGCCATTGGTAAACTGTTTACGACAGGTGCGTTGAACAGCGAGCGCGTTGTCGCTGTTGCTGGTCCACAGGTTAAGCAGCCACGTCTGGTGCGTACCCTGGTCGGTGCCTCACTGACAGAATTGACTGCAGGCGAACTGAAAGATGGCGAAAACCGTCTGATTTCTGGTTCTGTGTTTGCGGGTCGCACTGCCGGTGATAATCTTGGCTTCTTAGGCCGTTACCACACTCAGGTATCGGTGCTCGAGGAAGGCCGTGCACGCCCAATGCTGCACTACCTGCGTCCTGGCTTCGATCGCTTCTCTGTCATGCCAATCTACATCTCTAAGTTGATGGGCAAACTGTTCAACTTCACCACTTCAACCAATGGCTCCGAACGTGCCATGGTGCCGGTGGGTACCTATGAACGCATCATGCCACTGGATGTGCTGCCGACTCAGTTGCTGCGTGCACTGATCGTTGAAGACATGGAAAGCGCCATTGCCTTGGGTGCACTGGAGATGGACGAAGAAGACATTGCCCTGTGCAGCTTCGTCTGCCCGGGCAAATACGAATACGGTCCGATTCTGCGTAAGAATCTCACCCGAATCGAAGCGGAGGGTTAACCATGGGTCTGCGTAGTATGCTCGACAGTCTCGAGCCTCACTTTGTAAAAGGTGGCAAGTTCGAGAAGATGTACCCGCTGTATGAGGCAATTGATACAGGTTTGTATTCGCCTCCTAGCGTCACTAATAACACGTCACACGTGCGCGATGGTATCGACCTGAAACGCATCATGATTACTGTGTGGATGTGTACTTTCCCGGCCATGTTCCTGGGTATGTACAACATCGGTCTCCAGGCGAACGAAGCCATTGGTGCCGGTGCAGGTACTGCACTGGAAGGCTGGCGTGAAATGCTGATCGCCATGTTGGGTGGCGGTGGCCACGATGCAACCAGTCTCTGGGACAACATGGTCTTCGGGGCTGCGTACTTCCTGCCGGTATATGCCGTCACCTTCATTGTGGGTGGTTTCTGGGAAGTCCTGTTTGCCACGATTCGTAAGCACGAAGTGAACGAAGGCTTCTTCGTAACCTCGGTGCTGTTCGCCCTGACGCTGCCGCCAACGATTCCACTGTGGCAGGTTGCTCT
>JAYYHP010000298.1:0-5972 GCA_036148335.1 Pseudomonadota bacterium | reverse complement strand
TCTGCTGCACATCTCTCAGATCAGCGAAGAGCGTGTTGAAAACGTCTCTGACTACCTGAGCGAAGGCCAGATGGTTAAGGTTCACGTCATGGACGTTGATCCGAAAGGTCGCGTTAAGCTGACCATGAAAGGTGTTGAGCAGTAAGTTCTGCTGATTACCTGACAAAAAAGCCGCTCAATTGAGCGGCTTTTTTGTTGGTGGGTTCCGATCTCTTTAGCGCGCTTCATCCTGGCTGATGGTGAAGCGGGTCAGAGTACCTGCATTACCCGGTGAGCGGTCCACCACGGTAACCACGTAATTACCAACCGCGCTGCCTGGCATGGCTTGGTACGTCCCCGTATTACCGTTCAGGCTGGTACGGGCCATGGCACTTTGCGCACCATTCGGAGCCGTCAGAATCACGCTCAGTTCATTATGATTCGCATGATTGATGTCGATACTGGCTAAGGTGTTAGCGCCGTTATTACCGACATTCAGTGATACGCGAGACACGCCTTCGCGAGTCAGGAACCACCAGTAACGACGGGCATCGTTCAGCGCAATATTGGCACCACCGCCGTACGTCACGGTTTCAATGATGGGTTCAGGCTCTGGCTCAGTAGGATCGGTCGGCTCAGTAGGCTCACCCGGGTCATCACTGTTGTCATTCTCCGTTGCCGCTAATAAGGCGGCGTGTGCATCGACCAGCCCCGTACCACATTGATTACAGGTGCCAGTAAAAGGACGTGCGGTGTCCTTCAGGATGGTTTCAATATCCGCCGGAGACAGTGCCGGGTTGGCAGAGCGCATGAGAGCAACGACACCGGCTACTTGCGGTGCGGCCATCGAGGTGCCCTGATATTTGGCATAAGAGGCACCGGCACGGCCCTGGGTACCGCTGTCGACGGTACTCAGAATTCCGTCGCCATTACCACCGCCTGGTGCAGCAACATCGACCACGCTGCCGTAGTTGGAATAGCTCGCACGGCTGCCATCTACGCCAAGCGATGCCACGGTAATCACGTTATTACAGTTCGCTGGAACTGACCCCGAGGCATTGGTGTTTTCATTACCGGCGGCCACGACCACGACCGAGCCTGCGGCGGTCGCTGCATCAATAGCGTCCTGCATAAAGCCCGGACAGCTGCCGCCACCACCCAGTGACATATTGATCACGTCCGCTGGGTTGGGGTTAGTCGGGAGGCCTGACACGGGTAAGCCGGCGGCCCACAACACGCCATCGGCGATGTCAGACAGAGAGCCACCACAGGTGCCGAGAACGCGGACAGGAACATGCTTTGCCTGCGGCGCGACGCCAATCATTCCGGTGCCATCATCGCCACTGGCGTTGGCGATGCCCGCAACGTGAGCGCCGTGCCAGGAAGAGTTACTGGTGTAACCACAAGTCCAGAAGGTGGTGTAATCGCCTTCATCGACGGCGTTGTTATCGCGGCCGTTGCCATCGCGGGCGCTGTTGGCACTGCTGATCATGTCGTAACCGGGCAGCAGGTTGTTATTCAGATCCGGGTGAGGCACGTAACCAGTATCGGCAACCGCAATCACGGCGCCAGCGCCTTGCGTCATATCCCATGCTGCTTGCACATTAATGCCTGCTGCGTCACTGAACAGTCCCCATTGCTGACTGAAAAACGGATCGTTGGGCACCAGCTGTGTGGTTACGTGGATATCGGGTTCCACGTCTTTGATCAGGTTGTAACGCTTAAGGGCATCGATCAGGCGGGTGTTATCGTCTGGCAGGTTAATCACCCAACGGCGACGGTCGGCCATACGGCGTTTGACCGACAGCGTTGGAAACCAGCGTTGAAATTGCGCTCCGGCTTGATCATCAATCTGATGGGTGGTGACAACGTATTGTCCTGCCTGAGTGGATAGCGAGCCCGCAGCCAGTAGAATCCCGGCTATGATAGGTAGTCGTTTCATTAGGTGATCCTGTGTTTTTATTATTTTCCAATATCATTGATACGCGATTGGACTAACCACGACAAGGCCACAACGTGCCAGTAATTAGCCAGATACATAGCTTATTCGCACAGAGGCGGGCGCAACCTTTGCCTATTAAGGCCAAATGCTACTAAACTGTAGTTACAAGCTTTTTTCATACTAATTAACAATAACAATCAGGCATCCCTGACATGAAAAATGCATCGAATCCTTGGGTTTTAGGCACGATTCTGCTGCTACCCGGGTTGATCATTGCGTTGAGCCTCCAAGTATTTAAACCCTCGTCTGCGGATGATGTCGATGGCGCATTGTCGGCGTTACGTAACTTGCCGCCCACTGCATCGGGATCGCTTCCCGGGTCTGACTGGGCTGAATGGGCAGGTGTGCGCTCTCCCGAGTTGATCAGTGAAAGCAGCGACATTGTTTACGATGATGTGAAGGCTCGGCTGACGGTGCAGGTGCCGAAAGCACGCATGCGCCGAGATCAGCCACTGGAAGCCCGGGTTGTCTTAGAGTTGGTGGCAGGTAGTTTGCCTGCGGGTGCGCAGCTGTCTGTGGCGTTAACCACCGCTCAGGGAAATTTTGTCGCAGACATCACACCTGAACTTGCATCGGGGCCTGATCAATTAATGGGTGTGATCACTGCAGAACCGGAACCACAGTGGCCTCAGGAGCTGCGTTTAGTCGCTACCCTGAAATCCCCCGAACGGTTGCCGGGCACCGCTACGGCTGCGTTTGAACTCTTTACACCTAAGGCCATCGTGTCGTCGGTGGGACAGCTATCCATGGATGCTGAAGACCTGGTGATTCCACTGCAGGTGGAGATTGTTGAGCCCGGTGTTCTGGTGGTGTCGGGACGTTTAACCGATGATAACGGCTCGTTGATTACGCACTTGCACAGTCGCCGTCGTTTTTCAGAGAGCGGCGTACTGGAAGTTCGTTTCCGTCGTCAGTTGTTGACCGACGAGCACATACAGCAAAACCTGATTCTTTCTCATGTGTCTGTACGGCACATTGCGGATAACCTGAATGCTGAAATGAGCTGGGGAGCCAGCGAGCGGGATCGCTATGTCCTGGCGCCACTCGACACCAATAAAAGTAAAAACAACTGAGATAAGAACGGTTAAGGCAAGAGCAGCTGAGATAAGCGTGGTGGGCACATCCCCCAAAGCCTGAGCCCTTGAATCAGTGACCACAGTCATCATAAAGCTACGATGACTTCGTTAGACGTACACATCCAGATATTGGCCGCGATTTTCCGTCGCGGCTTCCACCCCAAGATACGCATTTTGCATGCTACTGTTCGACGCCGTTTGTTGGCGGCGTTGCGATGCCATGTCTAACGTTTGTTCGTCAGGATAGGCGGGTAAGTATTCACCAGAGAAGCCTGCGATGTTGCTGCGATCTGAGATTGTTCGGGAGGTCGCATGCGTATTGGTTGCGCGCTCAGAACCCGGGCGCTCGGGAGACACACCGTTTGAGGGCGTAGCGGGTAAGTAAATCACGGACGACGACAGCATCACTTGAGTTTAGTGATTTCTCAGCGCTCGGCAAGCGGCAGACGAATCACACCCTGCATGTAATGAAAGGTCGTACCTGCGATTCGCACACTGTCTTCGAGGCAGGTAAGCGACAGGTGACCACCACGCGCGGAACACTGCTCTGCACTCAGTACTGCTTTGTCCAGCTTCTGTTGCCACAATGGCGCGAGCGAACAGAATGACGATCCCGTCACTGGGTCTTCATCTATGCCCTGACGAGGTGCGAAAAAACGGCTGACAAAATCCCGCTCGGGAGACTCGGCGGGGGCTGTAATCGCTAAGGCAAAATGCTCCAGCGTCTGCAATCCGGCAAAGTCGGGTTGGCACTCGCGAACCGCCGCTTCATTTTCCAGTACGGCAATCAGATCGCGTGACTCATACAGCTCAACGACTGGTTGGCCCAAGAGCTTACTCAGTTTGTTTTTCAGGCGCTTGCCGCTCACGGCGTCGGGCATGCGTCGCGGAAAGGTAAGGGCGTATTCTTCCCCCTCGTTGATGACATCGACCGAAATCGGGCCGACGCCACATTGCATAGGGAGCGTTGTTCGCTGATCGCCCAGAACCTGATGGATAACATGGGCCGTTGCCAGAGTGGCGTGACCACAGAGATCAACTTCGTTGGTGGGGGTAAACCAGCGCAGTGTGTAGGTGTCATCATTGCGTACGAAGAAGGTGGTCTCGGACAGATTATTCTCCGCCGCAATGGCTTGCATTTGCTCTTCCGTTAGCCAGGCGTTCAGTGGGATAACGGCCGCAGGATTACCACTGAACAGAGTGGCGTTATCCCGAGTAAAAGCGTCGATCTGAAAAATAGGTAAGTCCATGCCCGTGCCTGAATATTTAAAAGCGCGGGCATGCTATCACGCACACTGGTCGGTGTCGTTAGTCTCAGCGCAGGGATGAACCTACGGCAGAGCCAATTTTCAGTTGTTCAAACCAGCGTAGAAAACCATCAACTTGTGCCCCTTTTAAGAGACTGCCATGTTGCGGCGCCATGATTTTGATTCCTAATCCGCTGACACGGCGAATCCAGTCTTGTTTGGCGGGTTCCGAGGGCATCCAACGTTGATGGAATCTGGCCATTTTCGGCAGGTGGCGATCCAGGTCTTCAACCCAAATAGGGGCACCTTTGCCTTCCATCGTGCCACCGACATTGCCACTCATGAGGATGCCAGCTTTGGCGTCCCAGACATGAAAATTACCGGGAGAGTGCAGGTAATGTGCAGGTACAAATTGCAGGGTGATGCGCCCTAATGTCAGTGACATACCTTCGTCCGGGATGGCGTGGTAGCGGGTACGCGTCATGCCGAAGTGGCGGATAAATCCTTCCCAGATATCTGGGGCATACAAGGTGGCGTGGTCCAGCGCCTGATCCCAAAGCCCTAAGGAGGAAATGATGTCGGGGTCCTGGTGAGAGGCGAACAGACGGGTCAGTTGCTCAGCGGGCACGTATTTCAATACGGCAGACAACATAGGGGCGAACAGCTCGGTGCCGCCCGGATCCAGCAGGATGGCTTCATCGCCGCTCTGAATCAGATATTGGTTGGTGTCGACGATGGTGTCGCTGGTGCCTGGATCACGGCCAAACATAATCCAGCGGTGGTCGCCGTCTTCGTACAGGATGGTGGCTTTCATGCGCTTTGTCTTTCCCTGTGGTTGTGGTTCAGCAGGCGGCTGGCCTGATTCAGGTGGCCACCAATACGATCGGCGGTGGCGCGGATATTGTCGGCGATGACCTGCAGTTGCTCGCGGAAATCTCCAGCGGTGGCGGCTTCAACATTGCTGGACGTGGCAATCAGGTTGGCCGTACGCATGTGCTTACGACTCTCTTCTAACTGATCGAGCAGGTAGCGTAACCCCTGTTGCAGTTCGGTTTGCAGTTCATCCAATTGTTGGCCGCAGCGTTGCGCCTGAGGTTCGACAGAAGCTTTGTGGTCGGCATCGCTGGCGCAGATCGCCGCGAGGCGACGATAAGCTTGTTCTGTGCGCCAGGCATTGACGGCGGTATTCGACAGCGCCTCGGCGTGGTTGTTGATGATGCGTGACTGGCTGATGATGTTACTGGCCAGTTCTTCAATAAAATCGGTAATGGCACGAAAGCCAACAGTGCGGCTGCCGGCTCGAACAGCCAAAGCACGGGCATTTTTGGCCGTCAGCGCTAGGCCTCGGGCTTCCATCATGGCCTGATGCAGTTCGGCTGAGATGCCAGCGGCGGTGACAAATACGGGGGCGGACATGGCGTTTCCCTGGTGGATAAATTCCTGATTTCCAGTGTAGTTGAGGTTAACAACTTTGCTGAAAATCGACGGATATCCGCATAGGCAGAGCATCAGTTCGGTAGCTCGGTCCCCGCTGCATGACGTTTTAACCAACCACGGATACGGCGAACGATGCGCTCAGGAGTATCTCGGGTGGATTGCTCAATCTGGTGGTACTGCTGACGCTTTTTGCGCTTCATGGCCCCTAACCGTGAGGTTTGCTGCCATTGG
>JAYYHP010000297.1:0-4268 GCA_036148335.1 Pseudomonadota bacterium | reverse complement strand
TGGCCGTAAGTCGTCATCAGGTAATTAATGATCACGGCGGATTCGGCCAGAGTTTTACCGCCATCGGTCAGCAATGGTGATTTGCCCAGTGGGTGAATGGCTTTGAGCTCATCGGGCGCCAGGTTGGTTTTGGGATCGCGCTTATACAGTTTGATGTCGTACTCCACGCCCAACTCTTCGAGTAACCAAAGGATTCGTTGGGAGCGGGAGTTTTCAAGGTGATGCAGCGTGATCATATACCGACCTGTCGTTAGAGAATGTATTCGCCAGTTATAAACGACCACGCTGAGGTTGGAAAGTGCCGCAGAAAAGGAATTACCCACTCGGGCGAACTAATTGCGGAACAGTCCGTTCCGCAGGCTTTTTGCGCATTAAACGTCTGCAATGAGATGTCCTTATTTAAACCGATACTGCTCCAGCTGGTGGCGTATCTGGCTGGCGATGTCGCCCAAGTCATGACTGCTTTGATTGATGGTCGCGGCGGATTCGAGAATCTCGTCAGACAAATCGCGTACATGAGAGACGTTGCGATCAATCTCTTTCGCAACCTGGCTCTGTTGCTCTGCGGAGGCGGCAATCTGAACGCTCATCTGCTCGACGTTATCAATGTTGCTGGCAATGTCGTCCATTTGCTCGGCGGTGGATTCGATTTTCTCGAGTGATAGATGAGTGTCCTGCTCTGAGGCAGAAATGGCACGGCGAACATCGGCCACCTGATTACGCAATGACTGAATGCGATGACGGATGTCTTCGGTGCTTTCTCCCGTGCGACTGGCGAGAGTACGTACTTCATCGGCGACGACGGCGAAGCCGCGCCCTTGCTCACCGGCGCGAGCTGCCTCAATGGCGGCGTTTAAGGCCAACAGGTTGGTCTGTTCGGCAATGGTCTGGATGACGTCCAGCACGGCGCCAATGCTGTCACTTTCACTCTCCAGCACGCCAATGGCCGTCATGGATTGCTTCATATTTTCACCCAAGGCGCGGATCGAGCGGCGGGCATCGGCGGATGTCTCATGGCCAGCTAAGACACGAGCGCGGGTATCGCGGATGTGCTTGGCGGTGGTGTCTGCATGATCGGCCACCACACCGACCGACGCACTGACCTCAGTGGTAGCCGTTGCCGCGGCGTTGGCCTCGTCGTTCTGCGCGGTCACCTTGTCGCTGGTGGCCGTTGTGACGCTGGATAGGGTGCTGGCGTGGGTGCTCAGCGAGTGTGACGTTTGATAAATCTGCTGCATGAAGGTCTGTAGGCCCGACATCATTTCGTTAAGCGAATCCGCCAGCGATCGGAACTCGTCGGCGCCGCGCGAGTAGAAACGTGCATTTAAATCTTTGTTGTGGGCGCTGTCGGCGATCTGGCGAATAAATCGCAGGATGGGTTTGGTGACTGAACGCCCAAGATAATGCGCGAGTAACGCGGCAATGCCGCCCACGAGCAAGGTGGCCAGTACAGAATAAAGAATCAGGTCGCGTTCGGTGGCGGCGATTTCAGCAAAGGCTTCGTCGGTTCCCATGGCGCTGATGAGCGCCCATTGCGAATCGAATACCGCTACCTGAGTGTAACTACTGAGGATGTCCATGCCTTGGCTGTCAGTGCCACGATGAAAACCAATGTCGCCGCTGAGTGCCTGATTGACAGCGGCCGAGTCACTGCGCAGATACCCCACCAGAGATTCACGTTGAAGGATGGCATGACGTTGTGACGCGGATACCTGGCCTTCTGGGAGACTGGCGAGGAAGGCCTCGGGGCTTTGCTGGAACGCCCGCCGTTCAGAGCGTAACAGCCGGTCGGGGCCAACGAGGTAATTGTCGCCAGTATCACCCAAGCCACTGCGCTGCCATTCACCAAAGTTGTTCATGATGGCGGTGATGGTGTCGATGGGCAGCTGGATAATGAGGGCACCGATGCGGGTGTCACCAATCATGACCGGCGTTGCCAGAAAGGCGGCCGCCGCTTCGTACGAGGGCAGATACGGGCGGAAATCGGTAAAAGCGACGCTGCCTTCGGTCAGCGTTTGTGAGCGTCGGAACGCGTCGGCAATGCCGGTATCACGGTACGGCCCACTCATTAGCGAGGTGGCGTAGTCGAGCTCTTTGTACACGCTGTAGACGATGTCACCACGCCCTGATACTAAGAACACATCGTACAAACCAAAGTCATTCAGGTAGCGTTGCAGGTACGGATGAACGCGCTCATGCATGGCATCGTAGTAGGCGTTGTTGGGGGCTTTGCTCAGGGCATCTTTGGCGCCCAGCGGATGTGGATTGTCGCTGATGTAGCTGGCTTGCAGGGCGAGGGTATTGTCACTCAAGCCTTGCATCAGCGCCGCCGGGTTGGACGAGGTCCCGTTGATGGTTTGATATTTCTTATCAAAGGCGTCGCGGTAGTAATCGCGCAGTGTGTCGGTGTTGATACCATCTACGTCACGGCTGTATTGGTCGAAGGCTGCGGTCAGCTCAGTCAGACTTTCGCGTACAAACGGGCTTTGCGCCAGCAAGGTTAGCTGGCGTTCGGTGGCGTTGAAGTATTCGCGGATTTGCAGCTTCTTCTGTTCATTCTGCGCCATCAGGTTATCGCGGATCAGCGCTTCGGTATGGCTGGAGGCTGAGTTCACTGCGGTAAAAATGATGACGGCCGCAGTGACGACAACGGCCAGAAGGGTACTGGCCATGACGCTGAGGGAAATCTGGGTTTGGACTTTCATGGTGGATTCCGTTTGTCCCTGAGTCTAATCAGCTTAGAATAGGCCTCACTGGATCTGTGATCGTTGGTCTGAATGGCTTCCTGACACTGATTCCATTATCAATAATTGTGATGACTAGCGAGACAGAGAGAATTTATGGAACGCATCGAACGCGACTTTTACGCACGCGACAAAGAAGATCAGGAAGCCTTCCTGTCCCAGACCTGGTGTAACAGCTGCATGGAGGTGGACCTCGGCATGAAAGAGCCAGAGGAATACGAACTGAACGGCGTTGTGTACATCGAAGGTAAGTGCGTGAAATGCGGTGCGTCTGTGACGACGGAAATCGCGGATGATGACACGGATGGTGAATGGGACGACTGATCTGTCGTTGGTATCAGACGAATACGTCGTCGACATGAAACGGCTACCTCACGGTAGCCGTTTTTTATTTGGCGTCAGTCTTTGCTGAGTTGCTTAGCTAATCGGGCAACACGTGCCCCCTGGGCTACGCACAGATTGCTCTCTTCTTTACTCAATTCCAGATCGCCATTGGCACCACTGACGTGGCTGGCACCGTAAGGGGTGCCACCGCCGGTGGTCGTGGACAGGCCAGCCTCGCTGTATGGCAGACCCGCGAACACCATGCCGTGATGCAGCAAAGGCAAGGCCATGGTCATTAGGGTGGTTTCCTGTCCGCCGTGCATCGAGGCGGTCGAGGTAAATACCGACGCTGGCTTATCGATCAAGGCGCCGGTCATCCACAAGGCGCTGGTGGTGTCGATGAAGTACTTCAGCGGCGCGGCCATATTACCAAAGCGGGTTGGGCTGCCGAGTATTAAGCCCTGGCAGTGCTTCAGGTCATCGATGCTGCAATAGACGGCACCGCTGTCAGGCACCGCAGGTTGCGTTGCTTCGTGGTCTGGGCTGACTTCGGGCACCGTGCGCAAACGCGCTTCCAGTCCCTGTGATTCAATGCCACGGGCAATGTACTTGGCCATGTCGGCCGTTTTGCCGTGACGGCTGTAGTAGAGCACCAGAACGTAGTCACTCATCGAATGATCTCCAGTACTTGCTCTGGTGGGCGCCCCAGGCGTGCTTTGTCACCATTCACTACGATCGGGCGTTCGATCAGCTTGGGTGATACCGCCATGGCACGGATGATGTCGGCGTCGCTGACAGAGGCGTCACCCAGATTGTGTTCTTTGAATTCGGCTTCTTTTTTACGCAGTAGCTCGCGCGGCGTGATGCCGAGTTTTTCGATCAGAGCGGCGAGGGTCGCTTCGTCTGGCGTCTCTTTCAGGTATTCAACCACCGTGGGTTCAACGCCATTGTCTTTTAACAAGGCGAGGGTCTCGCGTGACTTAGAGCAGCGGGGATTGTGATAAATAGTAATATCGCTCATGATTTTTCCGGTGTTCTCGGGTCTGATAAAGGCTCTCATTGTATCAAGGAAACGTATGAAACCCAGTTATATTCCTGATCCATCTCACGTCGGACGTGTGCTCTGGCAGACGATTAAGCGCTTCGAAAACATGGAGCGTCGCAAAGAGGCGGCGGCCCTGACGTACACCACTTTGTTTG
>JAYYHP010000296.1:0-4783 GCA_036148335.1 Pseudomonadota bacterium | reverse complement strand
GCCGCCGCTCGCGCGGCCGCGGACCAGCTGCTGCCGCCGCGCCTCCTCCATTGCTGCCGCGCCCGGATCGCGCTCGCTTACGTTGGCGCTCCCGGTGATAAAGCCGTTTTGCTGCATTAACAGGCAGTAAATGGCTTCCTGAACCCCCGCAGCGCCCAGTGAATGTCCGGTCAGTGACTTGGTTGAGCTGAACGGAGGCACTTTGCCTTCAAAGGCACGTTCAACTGCATTCAATTCACAAATGTCACCGGCCGGCGTACTGGTGCCGTGGGTGTTGAGATAATCGATGGTGGGGTGCTCGGCCATGGCCAGGGCATCCCGCATGCAACGTTCAGCGCCTTCGCCTGAGGGGGCGACCATGTCGGCTCCGTCTGAGGTGGCTCCGTAGCCAATCAACTCAGCGTAAATGTGCGCACCGCGTGCTTTTGCATGTTCATATTCTTCAAGCACCAACATACCGGCACCGCCTGCTATCACGAAGCCATCACGGGTTGCGTCATAAGGGCGCGATGCGGCTTCAGGCGTGTCGTTGTATTTGGTGGATAACGCGCCCATGGCATCAAACTGCATGGTCAGCGTCCAATGTTCTTCTTCACCGCCGCCGGCGAACATGATGTCTTGCTTGCCCCACTGAATCAGCTCCATGGCGTTGCCAATACAGTGCGCACTGGTGGCACAGGCGGAGGTGATGGAGTAGTTCACGCCACGAATAGAAAACGGCGTTGCCAGGTTCGCAGACACGGTGCTGCCCATCGAGCGGGTCACACGGTACGGACCAACACGGCGAATGCCTTTTTCGCGCAGGGTGTCGACTGCCTCAACGATGTCGCTGGAGGAGGCGCCCCCTGAGCCAGCAATCAGTCCGGTACGAGGGTTGCTGACCTGAGATTCGTCGAGGCCGGCATCTGCGATGGCCTGCTTCAGAGCAACGTAGGAATATCCCGCTGAGTTACCCATGAAGCGTCGCAATTTGCGATCAATCAGTTCATCGAGGTCAATGGTGGGACAACCGGCGATATGACTACGGAATCCAGCTTCTTCATATTCGGGCACGTAACGAATGCCGGATTGTTGAGCCTTGAGTGACGTGAGGACTTCGTCTTTGTTGTTACCAATACAGCTGACGATTCCAAGACCTGTAATTACGACCCGGCGCATGTTGTCTAACCTAAACCTTCTAAAAAACGGACGGAAAGGCCCAAAATCACACCTTTCCAGACAAGCCCACCACTATAAAGCACAAGTGGCGGGGACAAAACGAAAAATTTTCAATGGCGTTAATTAGCCCGCAGTCGCGCAATGCGCCACCAGTACGAGGCCATGGCGAGGGTCGCTATGATTCCCATGGACGCCGACAGCAGGCGGGTATCCGGGTAGCGACTGTCGTGAAAGATCAGTGCAATGACCGTGAGGGTCATTAATCCGGCCGACACGCGTTCCAGCGTTTCTCCTTGCAGCCACCAGATGGCGTCGGTCAGGCGCTGTGCGATCAGGGCAAACAGCAACCCGGCGGCGCTGCCGACTAATATGTCCAGCGGCCAGTGCGCTCCAACCGCAGCCCGGCTAATGGCGGCGATCAGGCCGATCAGCATGAGTGCGATGGTCCAGCCCAGTGCGCGGCAATGCAGTGCCAGCAGTCCAGCCGTGGCCAGCGCGGTAAACGAGTGACCCGACGGAAAGGCGTGGTTTTTCACCACTGGTCCAATCACCGTAAACGCATCGGCATCCAGCACGGCGGGTGGGCGCGGGATTTCCAGAGTGTTCTTTAAGCCATGGACAAACAGGGCGCCCAGAATCAGCAGCACCAGGCCGGAATTAAACACGTGCGGGTAGCGACTGCCGACGATGGCAAGCACGGCGACGGCAAACAGGGTGTCAGCGACGAAAGTGAAGTTGGCCCAGAACGCGTCAGGCAGCAGCGCTGCGCCATGGTTAAACCACAAGAAGATGGCTTCATTGGAACCCTCGCTGGCGACGATGGCGGCGGCAAATAACAGGGCCATGGCCAGGCTGATAATAACGCTGTCACTGCGGATCATGGCTGCGCACTCGTGTTCGTCGTGTCAGGCACTTGGGCTTCGGCTTCCGCTTCCGTTTTGATGGCGGCCGCGTGCTCAATGATCATCAGTGTGCCTGACTGGTACAGCACGCGATAAGGGTGCTTGATTCGATCAAGGCGGTCTTCGCGAGCGAAGCCGATCTCGCCGGGCTGCAGTGAGCGACGTTCCGTCCAGGTGTCGAGATAGACGTTGAAGCTCGGCAGGTCGACAGACTGGGTGACCACCGGGCGGTCGAGATCGCGGGCAAACATGGCGACGTCCCAGACCGGACGTTGTTGGGTTTCGCTGAACATCGGAATAAACAGATACCAGACGAATACGGCCTGTACGACGCCGGCTGCGATCAATGCAAACCATGGGCTCAGGCGACGCCAGAAAATAAGTGCCAGTGTCAGTATCAGGGCGACACCGCTGAGGATGCTGAACTGAGTATCAAAGTACTCATGGGCACGCTCCGCCGTGGCAATCTCAATCGGGTTGGTCAGTTGCGCCTGAATACCGGGAATCAGCAGTGGGAAGGCAACAAACAAGGCCAGGAAAATGGTCGGGAACAGGGCAGCCAGCAGACGACTCTGTAACCAGGTACGGTATCGAGCCATCAGAATAACCAGCGGCGTCACTCCGTAGAGAATGTAATGCGGCAACTTGGTACTCGCCAGACTGAACAACACCAGAACCACCAGGAACCAGATCCACAGGAAACGGTTTAGCTGATCGCCACCGCGAAAGACGGTGCGGATGCTCGGCAGGATACGAATTAACAAGCCGCCAAAGGGCGCCAGAATAAACGGCAGTACCAGTGGGTAAAACAGCAAGCCGCCGTCGTGGCCTTCCATCGCGTTGTTAAAGCGATTGACGTTGTGCTTGAGGATAAAGCCATCAATAAAGGCCTGGCCGTGCGCCATGTATTCCAGGATGTACCAAGGCGCGGCAATCGCCAGATACAGAATCCAGCCGGGAATAAAGAAAATGGCCTGCAGGAATTCTTTGCGCAGCCCCGATGTCAGGAAGTAAATCCCACCCACCATCAGAGGAATAGCCACTGCGACGGGGCCTTTGGTCAATGTGCCCAATGCCATCAAGGCATAAATGGTCGCCAGCAGCCATTTGCAGGGGGACACACTGTAGCGATACATGCAAAGCAGGGTGCTGGCGAGCAGCATGTTCAATAAGGCATCGGCGGTCGCGACGTGGGCAATGGCGTTAATGCCCAGTGCGGAGGCTGCCATCATGGCGGCGACTTTGGCGCTGTCTTCATCCAGCACGCGACGGGTAAAGGCAAAGATGGCCAATACCCACAATACGCCAGCGATAACGGACGGCAGGCGGAAGGCCCAGACTTCAGTACCAAACACGCTGATGGAGGCAGCTTGCAGCCAGTAGATCAGGATGGGCTTGTCAAAACGAACACTGTCGTTGAGGTAGGTCGTAATGAAGTCGCCACGCTCAAACATACCGCGGGTGGCTTCACTGAAGGCGCCCTCATCATGGTCAAACAGCAGGAAGCCATTAAGATTGAGGGCGATCATGGCAGCCGCAAAGGCCACCAACCAAATAGGAAAGGGCATGCGGCTCATGGTGTTCAGCTCGGTGATTGTTCAGAGGCTTGCTCGGTACTTGCTGACTGTTCAGCAACGCGATCGTTCGGCGTCGACCAATCGTCATCGGTGGCAGGCACATCATCTTCGTGGTGATAAATGACGTAGTTTTCGCGCTTAGATGACTCAAAATACGTGCGCGAAATCAGCTCAGACAATACACCCGTGGTCAGGAACTGCAGCGACGCAATCAGGAACACCACCGCAATCAAAAACAGCGGACGGCCGCCGATGTCTTCACCCAGAGCGAATTTCACGATGGCGAGGTACACCAGCAGCAGGGAACTGACGGAGCCCAGCGCCAGGCCGATAGAACCAAAGAAGTGACCCGGACGTGCGCGGTAACGCATGAAGAAGTACACCGACAGCAGGTCGAGAATCACGCGGAAGGTACGCGAAATACCGTACTTGGATTCACCGGCCGTACGGGCATTGTGATTCACCACGATTTCGCCAATGCGACTTGGTGGCACCACAGCAGCTACCCACGCAGGGATAAAGCGGTGCATTTCACCGTACAGTCGAACCTGCTTGATGACGGAGGCTTTGTAGATTTTCAGTGAGCAGCCGTAGTCGTTGATGCGCACGCCGGTGATTTTACCGATCAGGCGGTTGGCAATACGGGATGGGATCTTACGCAGGAATAAATCGTCCTTACGGTTTTTACGCCAGCCCGTCAGCAGGTCGAGATCTTTTTCAATCAGGTGGTCGACCATGCGAGGGATGTCGTTCGGGTCGTTCTGCAGGTCACCGTCGAGGGTCGCAATCAGGTCGCCACGCGCTTCGTCGATACCGGCCTGCATGGCCGCGGTTTGACCGAAGTTACGACGTAGCTCAACCACACGTACGTGACGACCGTAGTTTTCTGCTTCACGCTTCAGAGCCTGAGGCGTGCCATCAGTACTGCCGTCGTCGACGATCAGCAGCTCCCACGGACCTTCGTACTGAGACAGTGCAGCATCCACCGCAGAAATCATGGGTTTCACGTTCTCAATTTCGTTGAACATCGGAATGACAACAGAAAGAGATGGCTTGGCGAATGTTGCCTCAGTCAAGGTCGGTACCACGCTGGTTCGTTAAGAAGTTGCGCGATGATACCGGAATCCGCCTATGGGTAAAATGCTT